>JANQOC010000477.1 GCA_028279265.1 Hyphomicrobiales bacterium | reverse complement strand
TGCCGGTGTTGCAAATGTTGTCGCGGCCGCGGCTGCACCCGTTGCCAGGCCGGCCTTTTTCATGAAGGAACGACGATCCATAAACTTTCTCCCTTTGTTTTCTGAAATTCTTCAGTTTTGATACGTAACTTTATTAAGTCTGTAGTCGACATACAATAGGTTTTTAGTCGTATCTAAGGGGCTGATACGACAACGGATATCGATCTTATCAGCAAACCGATCGCAACAATTGACATGCATCAAGCGAACGCGGATCAACTTTCGACCAATATCCTAAAAAACTAGTATTTCTAAACTGGCATCTATTGAAAATTCCATATAATTCTATGGTTAACCGCAAATTATAGCTTACCGGCTCGCATTGAACCCGCAACCTGGATGGACCGACACATGCCCTTCGAACCTGCTAGCGACATTTTGTCTAACTTCACCGTCCTGGACTTGACACGTGTCAGATCCGGGCCGACGGCCGTCCGGCAGCTGGCCGATTGGGGTGCGGATGTTATCAAGATCGAAATGCCGGAAACCGACACATCCGGGGGCATGGGCGGACCGCGGCAGGGACCCGATTTTCAGAATCTGCATCGCAACAAACGTAGCCTGACACTGAATCTCAAAGATCCGTCCGGATTAGAGGTATTCCGGAAACTTGTCAGTAAGGCAGATATCGTTGTCGAAAATTACCGTCCCGACGTTAAGAATCGGCTGGGCATTGACTATGAGTCCCTCGCCCGCATCAATGATCGGATAATTCTGGCGTCAATATCCGGGTTTGGGCAAAGCGGTTCCCTCGCCGGCCGCCCGGGTTTCGATCAAATCGCCCAGGGAATGGGCGGATTGATGTCGATAACCGGAGAACCCGGCCGCGGCCCTATGCGCGTTGGAATACCCATAGCAGATCTGACGGCAGGGCTGTTCTGCTCCCAGGCCATATTGCTGGCGCTCCTGGAGCGGGAGAAGTCCGGAAAAGGCCAGTGGGTGCAGACATCATTGCTCCAGGCGCAGGTTTTCATGCTGGATTTCCAAGCCGCTCGCTGGCTCATGAACGCAGAGGTGCCGGGACAAGCCGGAAACAATCACCCAACGAGTATCCCGACCGGGGTATTTGAAACAAAAGACGGATTTATGAATATCGCCATTACCGGCGGCGCCATATGGGAACGTTTTAAGAAAGTTATGGATAGCCCGGAATTTGAACACGAAGATTACAGTACCGGCGAAAAAAGGTCCGATAATCGCGATGCGCTAAATGCCCTGATCAATACCCACATGCGCGAAAAAACAACGGCTGAATGGATAGAAGTATTGAGCGAAGCCGGATGTCCGTGCGGTGAAATCAATAACATCAAGGAAGTTTTTGAACTCGATCAGGTGCAGGAACTGGGACTTGCCCGGGATGTGACGTCCCATGAACGCGGACAAACACAGATCGTCGGGCAGCCGATAACGATGAACCGCAGTCGAAGTGAGATAGTCAAACCCTCGCCTTTGCTTGGACAAGACGCAGAAGAAATTCTAAAAGATCTTGGCTACGGCGATGAAGAGATCAGCGCATTTCGTGAAAAATCGGTGATTTAATCCTGTAAATGCGATAACTCGAACTCCGGACACTATGAAAAGGAATACATCCATTGAGTGACGATAAAATCATATCCGAGATCAAGGGCTCTACGGGCCACATCATATTCAACAATCCAAAAAAGATGAACGCCGTGTCCCTTGAGATGTGGCAGGAAGCAACAAGGGTCATTGAAGAGATGGCCATTGATCCGCAGGTTCGCGTCCTTGTAATCAGCGGGGCCGGAAAAAAAGCCTTCATATCAGGGGCCGATATTTCGAAGTTTGAATCGGAAAGGGCAACCCAGGAAGGCGTTGAATTATACAACCGGACTTCAGAAAAATTCAGGGCAACGCTCATCGGCTTTCCAAAACCGGTGATCGCCAAAATAAGCGGCTATTGTATCGGTGGCGGGGTCAACGTCGCTGCCGGCTGTGATATCCGAATCTGCGATGAACGTTCGAGTTTCGGTGTGCCGGCTGCCAAACTGGGACTGGGATACGGATACACCGGTGTCAAGAGAGTGGCCTCCCTGGTTGGTATCGCAAATACCATGGAGATCTTTTTCACGGCCCGTCAGTTCACGGCGGCGGAAGCCTACGATATGGGACTGGTGAACCGCGTTGTACCTTCAGCAATGCTTGACGCCTATGTGGACGACTATACCAGACGCATTTCAGAAAATGCGCCGCTAACCATGGCCGCGATAAAAGCATCGGCACAGGAAATTTTCAAATCTCCTGATACGCCGGATCTGGAGCTTATCGATAAGATGGTTCAAGCCTGCTTTGACAGCGAGGACTATATAGAAGGTCGCCGCGCGTTTATGGAAAAGCGCAAACCCGAGTTCAAGGGACAGTAGTCACAACGGGTAGCCACCATTACATTATCCCGTCATAGAATAAATTCACCGACAACCAGCCTAAGCAGCAACAAACAGGATTTCGAAAATGATGGGGGGACAAAATCAATGAACACACAACCGCAAAAGAGCTTTCCGGTTTCATGGGAGCAGTTTCATCGCGATGCCAAGGCCCTTGCCTGGCGTCTGTCCCCGGAAAAAGGACGGTATAAGGCTTTAATCTGTATTACACGGGGCGGCATTGTTCCGGCTGCCATCGTTGCGCGCGAACTGGAAATCAGGGTCATCGATACGGTCTGTGTTGCCTCTTACCACGACTACAAAGATCAGGGGGATCTACAGGTCCTGAAGCACATCTCCAGCGATATTCTGGAATTGGGTGGCGACGGTGGCGAAGACATCCTGGTAATAGACGACCTGGTCGATACGGGAAAAACTGCCAAATGTGTGCGTGAAATGCTTCCCAAGGCTCACTTTGCAACGGTCTATGCCAAACCCATGGGCAGCAGCCTGATCGATACCTATGTGACGGCGGTATCCCAGGACACCTGGATTTATTTTCCCTGGGATCTGGAGCTTCAGTTTGCCCCTCCAATCGTGAAGTCACCGGACTAGGTCGAAGCGATAAATCATGTCTACTCTGCTTGTAAAAAATATCAGTCACCTTTTTACATTGCAGAGAGACTCACTGACGGGCGAGGAGTTTGAAGTCGAATTACAGGATGCCGCTTTGTTTTGTCGCGACGGCATCATTGAACAGCTGGGCGTCACTTCGGATTTGCCAACTCAGGCTGATGAAATTCTGGATCTCTCCGGACATGTGGTCATCCCGGGGCTCGTAAATACACATCATCACCTCTATCAGAATCTCACACGCGTTGTCCCGGGCTCTCAGGACGCGCCCCTGTTCGGCTGGCTCCAGACGCTTTACCCGATCTGGGGGAAGCTCGGTGCGGATCACATCTACAGTTCGGCACGGGTGGGTCTGGCGGAACTTGCACTAAGTGGATGCACAACGAGTTCCGACCATCTGTACCTGTTTCCAAATGATGCCCGGCTGGACGATGAAATCAGGGCGGCACAGGATATTGGACTGAGATTTCACGCCACAAGGGGATCCATGAGCATCGGAGAGAGTTCCGGCGGATTGCCTCCGGATGTTCTGGTGGAAGATGAAGAAGCAATTCTTCAGGATTGCATCCGGGTCATAGAAACACATCATGATTCATCTCCCTTTGCCATGATACGGATTGCCCTGGCCCCTTGTTCACCCTTCTCCGTTAGCCAGAAATTGATGCGAGATAGTTCTGAGATGGCACGTAAATTCAGTGTCGGGCTGCACACCCATCTGGCTGAAAACGTCGAAGATATCAAATATAGCCAGGAAAAGTTTGGTATGCGCCCTGGAGAATATATTCAAACTCTCGGATGGACGGGTTCCGACGTCTGGCATGCACATTGTGTTCAACTCGATACCGAGGAAATCCAACTCTTTGCCAAGACCGAAACCGGTGTCGCCCACTGTCCATGCTCTAATATGCGGTTGGCCAGCGGTATTGCGCCAGTCAGGGAAATGATCGATGCAGGCGTCCGTGTCGGACTCGGCGTCGATGGTTCGGCATCAAATGACAGTGCCCATCTCCTGAACGAGGCTCGTCAGGCTTTGCTGCTGCAACGCGTTTTGAAGGGGGCATCCGCCCTGACGGCCCGGGAAGCATTGAAGATTGCAACCCTGGGGGGTGCCGATGTACTCAATCGCGAAGACATCGGCTCATTGCAGGTCGGAAAAGCCGCAGACTTTGCAGCGTTTCGCACGGATCATATAAACATGGCGGGATGTTCATGGGATCCGGTTGCAGCCCTGATTTTCTGTGGACCCTTCGATGCCGCCTACACAATAGTCCAGGGCAAACAAGTTGTTGCAGAAGGTCAACTGGTCAACCAGGATTTGTCTGAATTACTGTCCTATCATCGCCGGCTGACAATTGATCTGGTCGAAAATTGATCGGATATTGCCGAAAGAACCGCTGCTTTTGCCATGGTTAATCGGCGGCCAAATGTATATACTTTTGGTCTATTCGGTGTCAGGAAACAACGGGGGGTTGAATAATGACCGAGACCACTGCTGCTGAACATCTTGTCAGCACCAATCCGGACGATACGCCACCATTGGCGACGGCCATTCCCTTAGGCATTCAACATGTCCTTGCCATGTTTGCGGGCAATGTGACGGTGCCTATCATCATTGCCGGCGCCGCATCGCTGGCTGTCGAAGACAAGGTCTTTCTCATCCAGATGGCGATGTTTACCGCGGGCATTGCAACATTGATCCAGACCGTCGGACTCGGTCCCATCGGGGCACGGTTACCGATTGTCCAGGGAACGAGTTTTGCATTCATCCCGATAATGATTCCCATCGTGAAAGGCGCCTCGCTTGCGACCCTGTTCGGCGCGGTTTTGATCGGTGGAATATTCCATTTCCTTCTCGGAACAATTATCGGACGACTTAAGTTTTTATTTCCGCCGCTGGTCACCGGTTTGGTTGTGGCATCCATCGGCCTGGCGCTCATTCCTGTCGGCATTCAGTACGCAGCGGGCGGTGCTGGAAGGCCTCCGCCGGATTTCGGTGAAATCCATAACTGGGCTCTTGCCCTTCTCACCTTGCTGGTCATTCTGGGATTGAAATTCTTCACTAAAGGATTTTCTTCTGCAGCCGCAGTGCTTATCGGACTGGTGGTCGGGTATGTTGCCGCGATCCCCTTTGGCATGGTCAACTTCAGTAATGTCGCAAGCGCGCAATGGATCGCCATTCCGGAAGTCATGAAATACGGGTTTGATT
The DNA here is from genome assembly GCA_028279265.1 of Hyphomicrobiales bacterium. Taxonomy (GTDB): domain Bacteria; phylum Pseudomonadota; class Alphaproteobacteria; order Rhizobiales; family CAYWUX01; genus JANQOC01. Next base: position 1,164 of record JANQOC010000477.1, on the reverse strand, counting down.
TCCAGACCGCCGCTATTCTGGGTATGTGTATTATCGCTGTGGTCAGCGCCATTGAAACCATCGGAGACATCAATGGCATTACCAAAGGCGGTGCCAATCGTGATGCCACTGACAAAGAGATCAGCGGCGGCACCATGGCGGACGGGCTGGGTTCCGCAATAGCCTCACTGTTCGGCGGAATGCCCAACACCTCTTACAGCCAAAATGTAGGCCTGGTGGCAATGACCGGTGTCATGAGTCGCCACGTCGTGACAATCGGGGCGATTTTCCTTATTGCCGCTGGATTGATACCGAAAATCGGTGCCCTTGTGGCCGCCATGCCGAACCCGGTTCTCGGAGGTGCGGCGATTGTCATGTTTGGAATGATTACCGGTGCCGGCATCAAGTTACTGAACGATGTCAACATGAACCGGCGAAACATGATGATTATCGCCTTATCTCTGGCGATTGGGCTTGGCCTGAAATCGGTTCCGGACGCGGTCAAGTTCGCACCGGAAACGCTGAAAATCCTGCTCACATCAGGACTGTTTCCCGCAGCTCTTATTGCCGTGGTTCTAAACCTGCTATTACCGGAAGAAATCTGAGTTCAGTCAGAAATTTGACAGACATTGGAAAAAGCTCGCCCTGATTAGGCGGGCTTTTTTTGGGATTTGAATTCCCTTATTTAAGGCCGGCATACCAGTCTGCCAGTTTCTGGCGCTCTTCCGGTTCCATCTCCGAAATATTTGCAGGCGGCATGGCGTTGGACCAGACGGCGTGCATCACAATTTCCCGCGCCTGCCGCCGGATTTTTTCCGCCTCATCCAGTTCCACGCCTTTTGGCGCTACCGGCATTCTTTCCCAGGCCGGTTCTTCTGCATGGCACATCACACACCGGGTAAATATCACTTCTTCGACATCATCCATCGATATCTGTACATTAGGCTGGCTCACAACTTTCTCACCCCTGGCGGGTCCGAGAGTGCTTAACCAGATGATGCCAATGACGCAAACCAGTGCCACACCCCAGGTCCACCAGGGGGACGGATCGCCACGGTGGCGCGTATTGTAAAAAATACGGATGACAACACCGATGACCAGGGTCAAGGCAATGATCAGAAAACTCCACTTCGTGGCAAAGGCCAACGGATAGTGCGTCCCGATCATGATGAAAACCACCGGAAG
>JANQOC010000467.1 GCA_028279265.1 Hyphomicrobiales bacterium | reverse complement strand
TGGCCAGCGATCCGCCGCCGCTCCAGCCGGCCAGCACCACTCTCCTATATCCAAGCTCTTGGCGCGCATAGCGGACATAGGCACCGAGATCGGCGGCGACCTTTTCCATGATCAGCGCCGTATCGTTTTTGGCATAACGGGAGGCGCAGGCAAGCACATGATAGCCGGCTTGCGCCATCCCCACCGGCAAAGGCATGAGATTGAGGGTGGAGGCCGGATGCATGAAAATAAAGACCGTATCGGAGTCCAGGCCTTTTGGAATAATCCGCTGCCCTTCCAGAAAAACCGTCCCTTGGCTTCCGGCAAAGCCATAGGTTTCGGTGAAAGCCTGCCCCTCCTCGAAGGCCACAATCACCGGTAGGCGGACGACTTCATGGCTGCTCATGATGGTAGATCCCGGGTCCTGCTCTCTGTCGTTGTCAGGCACCGGCTTTGTCATGGAGGGGATGTACGTCCGGCGCCCGTTTGGTTTTTGACCATTCGTCGAGAGTTGATGTCGCGACACCTTCAAGGGTTTTAATCAGATCCGGGGTGGCCGTATCTACGGCCAGTTCGACCCTGTGCCCGTTGGGATCAAAGAAATAAATGGACTGGCATATGGTATGGTCCGTAGGCCCCACGACGTCGACACCGCCGTCCACGAGCCGTTGTTTATAACGCTCGAGGATTTCCATATCGTCCACTTTAAGGGCAAGGTGCTGAACCCATTCCGGTGTGTTCTGGTCGAGTGTCATCGCATCGGATTCCGGCAGTTCAAAAAAGGCGACATAGCTGCCATCGCCCATCTGGAAAAAAATATGGATATGGGGGGACCATTCTCCCGTTGACGGCACATAGTTCTCCGCCAGTGCCATGTTGAAATCGAGATCGAGATATTTTGTATAAAAATCCGTTGTTTCCTTGGCGTCGTGACAACGATAGGCAACGTGATGCAGGCCCTGGACACTCATAGTTCACTCCATCTGAAGTTGGTTTGCTTTCATGCTATACAAATTGAATAGCAAGGTCCACGATGCCGGTTCTGATTTCGGGAGTTCATGAAACCGGGAATTGTCGAAACTGGCGGCTGCCGGCAGAACCAGGTACGGGCCCGTCGATCACTCGCTAAAATTTTAAGTATCAATTTCAACCAGTTTTAGAGGATTTGTGATCTAATTCACTTTATTGACACCGCTCGTGAGAAATCAGGCGGGTCCGACCGGCTTGGTTCTTGTTTCGCGACACCGGTTGGAAGTCTCTTCGAGCGCCGAAATTCCGGTGAAGCGTGCGGGTCATTGGAGGGGGTACAATGAAAACCACAACCAGGGAATATCTGATTGTCCTGAGCTGGATTGCGCTGATACCGGTTTGCATTTGCGCGCACTATCTGTTCAAGACGTATGTTCCTGTCAGCGGCGATTATACAATTCCTGTATTTTTTGGGACTTTCGCGATTTCCACGGCTTATGTGCACGCGATTTTCTGCAGATCGGAAGCGCCGGTTCAAAATCGTAACATTCCTGATTAGTTCTGAGAGTTTGAGTTAGCTCTTTGACGCCTGCTTCGAGAGCAGCACTGAGAGTTTGTTCTTCAGAAAATTTTTCTCCTGTTCATCACCACTGTGTTTAGTTCTGGGGATAATTGGTGCGAATTTTGTGGTCCTAGGAAGGTTTTCACGATCCGGCGGATAACAGCCGCCGATTTCTTCCCCAGTCTGCAAACTAGAAAGGGTGTCCAGGAGTTAAATTTTGTCTGGCGACCGAATATATCCAAATCAGCAATTGATCCCTGGTTCACGCGGGAGATACACTCTTTTCGACCTGCAAAGCACAAGACAGTCAGCCGGCAACTAGAGGACGCGTCGGACCAGGGAGACGAATTTTAATGAAAGCCTCGAAAATCGTCGATATCCGGGCCCATGCCCTGCACATTCCCGTCGAACTGGAGATGACCGCTGAAACTAATTCCAACAGTCACAAGGTCTGTATCGTCGAGGTGGAAACCGATACCGGTCTCATTGGTCACGGTCTGAGTTCCATAGGTCCGGTTTCAACCATTGCTCACGCGGTTGAAACCGATGCCGGGCCGGCCATCCTGGGCCTTGATCCCTGGAACCATGAACAGGTGTGGGAAAAACTTTACTGGACGCTGGCACCGCGCGGACAGACAGGAATTGCCTCCCATGCCATGGCAGCCATCGACGTGGCCCTTTGGGATATCAAGGGAAAAATAGCGGATCTCCCGGTATGGAAACTCCTTGGCGGTGCCCGCGAACGGGTTCCGGTCTATGCGACGTTCGGATTTGGCTTCTACGACCGGGACGAGCTTGTGGAGGCCGCCTGCAACTGGAAAAGCGCAGGCTTTCACGCTCTGAAAATGACAGTTGGAAATTCGGCCCTGCAGCGGCGCGACGAACCCCGGCCCCTTGAGCAGGTTATTCGCGAAGACGTGGTCCGTGTCAGTGCCGTCCGGGAAGCGGTTGGTGATGATACCGAAATCTATATCGATGCCAATTGCAGTCTGGATTTCTATCATGCTCTCGAACTCTGTCATCGTCTCGAACCCCTGAGGCTGAATTTTTTCGAGGAACCCATTACGCAGAACGACGTACGCCAGATGGCAGACCTGCGCCGCAAGACAACCATCCCGCTGGCCTGCGGACAGAATGAAGGTCTGGCTTTCCGGTTCAGGGATTTGATGATCAACCAGGCCGTCGACGTGGTTCAGCCCAATGTGGTCATCTCCGGCGGGTTCACGCAATGTGTAAAAATTGCCGCCATGGCCTCCGCCTTCAATGTGCCCATCGACAATGGCGGCGCCTGGCCATACCACAATCAGCATCTGCACGGGGGGCTGTCCAATGGCGGCCTGGTGGAATACCACTATTCGTCGGTGCAGTGCTGTAAGAAACTCTTCCAGGGTCTCAAAGATCCTAAAGATGGGTGGCTGCAGCTTCCCGATGCCCCGGGTCTCGGATTTGATCTCAACAGGGAAGCGCTCAATTCGTTCAGGATATAGCCCTTGAGACCTCGCTCTTACCGGCGCACTTCCTTGAATTTAAAAACAAATATCAGAAATCCCGTTCCGACAATCATCGCGAGGGCCAGCCAGGCGACGGAATAGCTTCCCGAAAGATCCAGGATGGCGCCGAAAATGGGGGGACCGATAATACCTCCCAGAGACCAGGCCATGCTGCGGTAGCCGATGGCCGAACCGGTGAGTTCCGGTTCCACGGACTCAACCGCTGCGGTGATCATGAGGGCCGCGAAGCCGGCAATGGTTCCACCCATGACAAACGCCAGAAGTCCAAGGGCCAGGACGTTCCAGCCGGCGCTGACGAAGGAGGCAATGACCATCGATGTCATGGCCACACTCACGGCAAATATGATCATGGGTTTTCTGCGCGCATCCAGGAACGCATCGCTGATATAGGCAAAACCGACCCGGCCTGATGCCGCTGCGATCTGGGAAAGGGCAAGGCAAAGGGCCGCCACCGGTTGGGAGGCCTGGGCCGCTTCGCGCAGAAACAGGGTCAGGTAGGTGTAAAATGTCGCCTGTCCCATGTTGAACGGAACGGAGACAACACTCAGCATGTTAAGCCTTGTGTTCCGCATCATTTGGAACAAATCGCTTTTGAAGTTTGACTTGTTTTGTCGTTTCTCACCCTTGGGCAGGCCGAAAATACAAATTGCCGCCGTTAACAGTCCGAAGGTGCCCAGGATCGCAAGAATTATCCTCCAGTCAATGAGCACTGCCGCCGCCCCCATGAAAGCGGATACCACACCGCCCATGGGCACGCCGAGCTGCTTGGTACCCATGATCGTTCCGCGTCTTCCCGGTGGAAACCAGTCCATGACCGCTTTCCCGGTCGCCGGATTGATAATCGAGGATCCGGTCCCCAGCAAAAAAGAATAAAATAGAGCGGGAGCGGCGGATTGTGCTGCGGAAAAACCGTAAATTCCGGCGGCGATCAGGAACATGGCCAGGGCAAGGCTGCGCCCGATACCGATGCGGTCGACCAGGTTTCCCGACGGCAGGGAAAAGGTCATCTGCGCACCGAAATAAGCGGAGGCAAAAAAGCCGAACTGCGCTGCGCTCATATTGAGATCGGTTTTGACGAACGGTGCCATGGCCAGAATGGAAAAATAGCAGGACGTCGTCACGAGGTGAGAAAAGAGCAGAAGAAACAGGCGCGCAAATTGATTGTCAGTCCATTTTGTCATTGCGCGCAGACATAACAGACCTCGGATAGAATCTCTAGCTTGTTGGCACGTGATTTTCGCCGGGAATGAAAACGGGTATCAACCGCCGCTGCCGTTCACCTTTCGGCAGTCCGATTGATACCCGAATTCTCTAAATCAATTGTTCTGAGTGCGACGTCGTTTAGAGAAACAACGCTTCTTTGTTCCGATTTGATCTATTTTGGCAGGTCACCGGCCTTGACTGCGATTTCAGAGAAATTGCCTAGCGCTTTGGCCATATTCCCGAACACCTTGTCCTTGTCGCCGATCGAATGTTTGGATTTCAGGTAATCGGGACCCGGATAAGCCAGCCATACCGTTCCTTCATTATCCTGCCAGGCCAGGGCTTTGAGCGGCAGGTCAATACCGATACGCTGATTGGACTGCATCAGCGGCGTTCCGAGCTTGGGGTTGCCGAACAACAGAAGTTCTGTAGGCCGGAGTTCCAGGCCGACCTTTTTGGCGCCGGCCGCATGGTCGACCCGGGCAAAAATGGTGATGCCTTTTGACTTCAGGACGGTGGTCAGACGGTCCAGGGTTTGCGCGACGGAATGCGCGCTTTTCTTGGTGAGCATGGGTTGCTTGCTATGGGAATCCGCATAAACCGAATTCAGCGGTGCAAGAAGCAGCAGAGTCGTCAGTGCAGTAAGTAGTATTCTCATATCGTTCTCCCAAATTGGGGGGTGTTCCCCGGTCATCGCCACGCACCTATCCCCTAAATAATGTCATGGCTGTGAAATTTCCTCATCAAATTTGATTGATCGCTCATCCCCGCG
>JANQOC010000464.1 GCA_028279265.1 Hyphomicrobiales bacterium | reverse complement strand
ATCGGCTAACGGTCACAGGCGGACACGCGTACCTCACATTGAATGCCTCCACTATCCGCGCAACGATCCAGGGCAGTTTCCTCGGCCTGCTGCTTGTTTCGAGCACCGGATACGATCTGCGAGATCTTTGCCCCGGGCAATTTGTCTTCGGCATAAGCGGCGCAACGATTTCTGTATACGGCGACAATTTTGCAACCGCGACCGCACTCCCGCAAGGCCCGCCGCCTGGCCGATTTGGCGGACCGATAACCATAGGAAAATCCGTACCGTGTTCCTTCAATCTGAATGGCGAGGGCACCGGTGGCATGCGCCTTCAAAGCCCCGACATCGTCATTCCCTATGAACAAAGTGAGAGCAAAGACCGCGATGATGCCGTGAAGAAGAAACTTTGAAATCATGATGCGATAGAGATGATCAAAGACAGGAAACCATAATGGGCTCCGAAATTGCCGAAACCTCAATGAATATATATCATGTTTTTATCGTTGTTATCAAAATTTCGGGTTGAGAAATGTACCGGGCAAATTGGCTGTTCATATTTTCAGTCTTAGGCTCATTGCCTCAATCGGCCATGGCAGACAAATTGCCAAATCAGTTCCACGGATTGTGGGTTCCTGATCAGACAAACTGCTCAACCGAACTTGTGTCTGCGCCTGCTGCTGCGATTGAGATCGATACTTATGTTATCTATCGAAAAGAGGATCGGTGTACAGTTTTCAGAAGCGTTAATCTTGGCAATCGGTTCAAGGCGAGCACCGTCTGTCATAAACAATATCTGGCGGGCCCGGATGCCAGTGCCAGAGCCATTGAAAAATACATTTTCGCAAGCGAACGGTCCAACCGAATGCGCGTCGAACATAATGACGGCAAGCGTATCCGCTATAAACGCTGTACACAGGCATGGGCACCCGATAAGAGGCAGGTTGAAAATGCCAGGCGCCTGTTCGGTTTCAACTATGATTTCACAAGTTTCTTTACTGCAATTGATCGTCCGCTAGGGGGAACAGAAACGACACGTGAATTCTCTCTCATCCGCAGTCTTCGCGTCGATTCCGACGGCACTCTCCACCATCGTCTGTTCGGCTCCGGAACCCTGCCCCGGCAACACAAAATGCGGATCGGGGAAGTTGTCGACCTCCCTGATTTAGGGCGCGCTGTATGGTGGATGACCCGAGACCAGCTAATTTTCCAGACGGAGCATGCAACATACTTCAGAAAAATCACCTTGCCCCTTGAACCGGACTCCAAGAGTGATGGGCTGAAGCTCGGCTGCAAACTGAGAATTGTGGATGAACGGAAACCCGGTCATTTCAAGTCATTCCGATTTACCAAAGACGGGTCCCTGGTAGAGAACCTCAAACTCTCCTGGAAGGGTATGACCTGTACAACGAACACCAAAAGGCGGTTAAAGCCAGTTGTGAAAAACAAGTAACAAAACCGGCCCCTCAATGGACAATCGATTTGAAATTCCGGATTATTTTTCAAGGGAGTTTTCACGTCCTATGAGCGGGGAAGCCGGCTACTTGGTTACGGCGGTGGACCGGCTCTATAACGTCCATCCGAAGAGGTAAGTCGTGGGTAATGAATCGCAAAATATTTCTGGGCCGCAATTATCCGAGCATAAAGACGTCACCAGATTCGTTCATGCAACACGATCGCTGATAAAATACATCGCGATTGGTTTACCCCTCGTTTTCACGTGGCTGACACTCAACGATATTTCAATCGAAAGTATCGACAACCTGATTTCAAACACGACCGCAACCGATGTCGTCTGGAAATCCGCGCTCATTCTGTTTTTCACGTCATGGATCTGGGGCACCTCGTACGACACCGACATGCAGGAACTCGTTTATCTTTCCGCTCCAAAGAAAGGACAGCTGCCTCTACATGCGATTGGCGTATCTGTCATGATTGCGATCGTGATGGGCGTTTTGCTCTGGGTTCCAGACTATCAGACATTCACCCTGGTATTGATCCTGTTCTGGCTCATAAATCTTATCGCATGGCGGTATCTGGTTTGGTTTATTGTCGGATCAATGATTGCTTCTTCGGAAGTCACCTATCGGGAAAACCAAGATTATTTCGGTTTGGAAAAACTGAAAATTGTTGAAAATTATATTTGCGGCCGCTGGCAATGGTGGCGCTTTATTTTCGGTGGCATTTTATGCCTGGCCATGATCGTGCTCGCCATCTCGCCGCAAGAGAACTATTTCATTCCCGTTGCCAATATCAGTGTTTCTCAGAGCTTCATACACTCAATGAGTATCTTCCTGTTCGTTACCCTCATGGAAACCTGGATTTGGGTCGTGCGCATCAAGTCGCGCGTTTCCATTGACGTACTTGATGACTTTCGAAACAGATACTCAATCCAAAGAAAGTAAGGTGAATTCCCGTTACAACCCAGAATATGGACACCTGCCCATCTCATTTTTAAGATGCTTTTGCCCGGATCGCAGTCTGGCGATCCGATCCACCTGAGTTCCCCGGCTGACTGACCTATCCGCAATAATTGGGGAGAACAATCCCGAACGACTCGTCGCCAAGAAGATCCAAATTGATCCAAAGAGCTGACTATGCATAGGAGACAGGATTATGACGCGTTAACAGTCAGCACCACAACCTGCCCCATCAAGGATCCACTGCTGTCCATACACGCCACAGCGGAATCTGGCGGTCAGCTTCACTTATTCGGCCAATCGATTTGGAATGGGTTTAAGCTTGTAGTGCGACCAGAAAAATACATTTGCGGCATCTTGATCTGCAGATAAATTGGTGGCTTCGATAATTTTTCCATTTTCGATGCGGTAAACAAGTGCCCATACCGTATCGACATTTGGTTTGCCTTCTGCATTGGACCAGCCACGATGTATGTCGACAACGTGTTTTTCATCGGCGCCAAAAAAAATCGGTTCGGCTTTGAATCCCGCGGTTTTCAGTTGATTGAAAAAAGCCACGACTTCTTCCCTACCAACTTTCGTCCCCGACAATGGGTGGCGGCCCGGAATATGCCATTTCACATCCTTTGAAATCACTTTCGCTATTCCGTCGATATCTCCTTTTCCATAGGCTTCAAAAAAGCTCTTCACGACAGAGATGTTTTCTTCAGGTGACGCGGCCAGGATGTGACCGGTGGTCATGGGAAGCAAAGATAAGGCGAGAAAGATTGTACGGAAGAATTTTTGCATAATTGATCTCCAGTTTTTGGACGGTTGAACAATTTTTTAGACAGTTTATTTTCGGCTCTTCTTATTTTCGGTTCTTCGCCCGCTCTGCTGCTTTGGAAGCGAGATCGCGGTTTCCGGTTTCCCAGGTGTGTGTCATTTTAATGAAGCTCACAAACCACTGGTCATCGATTTTTTTGAGGGTGTAATCGTACTGCCCTCCGAGGACCCAGATGTCCTTATCTATGCGATGGGTCGCCTGGAAATCTGCCTGCATCTTGGCTTCCGTTCCAGAGTAATGCGTTATCGTGTGATTGGTTACGAGATGTTGGGTCACATCAAATCCTGGCAGAAATCCCGACCATTGCTTGATAAGCTCATCAGCTGCTTGGGAGACAGGTTCTCCACCGACCAGGCTTGTATAGTCTGTTGTAACAGTTTGAGTGAAAGCTCTGCGGACACGTTTCCAGTCATGCCGGTCTGCTCCCGCCGCAATCGCCGTAACAGCATCAATGAGCTTAGCCCTATCTTCCAATTTCACAGAGATTGAATCGGCTTTCGCTGACAAGTGTGCCAAAGCGATAGTCAGGACAGCCAGTAGGATTGTAGCTTTCATAACATCCTCCTTTACTTCAGAACATCTATGCGAGTTGACCACCCGTGACGTCGAGATCCATACCATTGATCGATGTCGCCTGATCCGTGGCCAGAAACAGGACGCTTTCGGCAATTTCATGGGCGCCCATAATTCTTGGCGTCGTGAATAGCGGGGCCATCTTTTCGTAGGTTAGTCCTTGGTATTTGAAAGATTGCTGCAACATCGGCGTGTCGACAGCCAGTGGGGAGATAGAGACAATGCGTATATTATTTTTGGCACTGTCTTTGGCAGCGGCTTTTGTCAGCCCGATTACCGCGTGTTTTGACGCGTTGTAGTGAGCTGTATTGGCAAAGCCTGAATGACCAGCGACGGAAGCCATGTTGATGATTACACCGTTGCCCTGTTTCTTCATCACCGGAATTGCGTATTTCATTCCATAGAATACACCGTCGACATTCGTTGAAATCATGTCGCGATAATTTTCGACGGGAATCTCTTCGAGCAATGCAGGTGTCATGAATATACCCGCATTATTGAACAGCACGTCGAGTCTTCCATATATTTCGACCGATGCGTTCACAAATTCCTGAACCTGTTTCGGTTCTCGCACATCCGTTCTTTTCCAGGTCGCATCACCGCCGAATTTGCGCACACCTTGTTCGACTTCTTTGCCCAAACTGTCGCGCCGGGCGCAAAACATGACCTTTGCCCCTTCTCTTGCAAAGGCTTCAACCGTTGCTTTGCCGATCCCGGAGTTACCCCCGGTGATAGCAACGACTTTTCCGGAAAAACGGCCGTTCCTATTGGCTTGACCTGTTTGCGGCGGGAGGGGTTTGAGGGCGTTCCCTTGGGCGGCACTTGCTGCTGCGAGTGTCCCGGCTATGGCCGTTGCGCCGATGAGAACGCGCCGTCGATCTTCATTCAGAATTTCTTTGGAATTTTCCGACATGGTTTTCTCCATCACGAATGTTCGAATAGAAAAATTCTATCTGTTCATGATATCGAAACTGCAGGCGTCATCGGTAGGGGCGGATCTTGCTGAAGTTTAGGGTAAATCTTGCTGTCGAATCCTGTAGACAGGTATGAACCAGGTAATTACAGCGTTCGAAAATCTCTTGGCGTCATTCGTGTATGGATTTTGAATAAGCGATTAAAGCGAGAGATATCACGATATCCGACCCGCAGACTGACTTCGCTGACCGGGAGCTTTGTGGTCTTCAGTAGCATTTTTGCGTGCTCTATGCGGCGCGTCGCAATGTATTGGTGTGGTGTTTGCCCGCACGCAGACTTAAAGCTTCTTGAAAAATGAAATACGCTCAACGCTGCGACATCTGCGAGATGTTTGAGCTCAATCTTTTGAGACAAACATTCCTCTATATAATCAAATACCCGTTGCATTCGGGGTTCGAACAGAACTTTTTCAGACCGCGGTTCGTGCGACAGCCTGGCAAGCTGCACGGCCAGCGAAAGTGAAAGACTGTCGCGATAAGTGTCCAGTTCGATATCCATTCTGGAATGGAGGTTGAAAATTATTTCGCGAATCAAGGGATCAACTTCGCCTGCACGAGGCGATGTCAATTCGTCGATTTTAAGTCCCGCTGCAACGAGTGTGTCCTCATCGATTTCGACATTAACGAATTCCTGTTTGTCGCTCCATTGACAGGACCCATCAAATCCCTTTGGAAACATCCAGAAGGAGCCGGCATCAAGAGGGATTTGTTTATACTTGTCAGAATTATAAGCGGCAAAATGCTCTGGCTGAGGAGTCAAGATGAGCCCGACAGTAAACTTGTCGAACTTAAACTCCCCCTCACCCGGCGCGAGGGAAACGAGAGTGGAAGATCCGTTAGACCAATCCACCGCGCCGTCAGTCAACATTTTACGTCGCTGGTTGAAACTATGCATTGCCCGTAAACTGTATCAAAATTTATCGGGAATGTCTTTGTGCGACTGAGAGATCCTCAAATTGTATATGACCGACTTTGTCCCTGGTCCCAGAGCGGGAGATTCTCTGAACTCATCAATGTCCGTTTATGTTGGATCATGAACTGGTGGGATCACCGGATTGCTCGAGCCAGGTCATGAGCTGGATTTGTGTCGATAATAATTTGTGTGCGGATAGTAGTCGAAAGTGGACATCTGTTTAACCTGGTTTGACCCAATCCGGACATCCAGGCTGCAATCAGCACATCGCATCAAGTTTGAGAATTTTTATGAGTTGACCACTTGCATGAATGTGAATTAGATATGTTATGTTATAACG
>JANQOC010000457.1 GCA_028279265.1 Hyphomicrobiales bacterium | reverse complement strand
TTTTTCTGTGCTCCGAGAGGCGGCTTGTTCTGCGCCCCAAGCGGCGGCTTGTCGGCAAAGGGCTGTCGTCTCTCCACGGGTTGTGCGGGTTCCGGCTGTTTTTCAGCCGTGATTGTTGTTTCTGTCGTTGTCGTATCAGTCTCCGTTTTTTTCGAAAACATTAGTTTTTCCCTCGTTAAAAATGAAATTCCGTTGACCTAGTAATCCGAAGGTCGCGCCCGAATTCTGCGGTCCGTCTGGATTTCAGTCGTAGAAATTTAGTGGGTGGATTACGCCGCGATGTCCGGTGTTGTTCGTCTCGCTTCAATTGTCTTGATTGAACGGTATGCGGATATGCGGATTCGTTCCCGGAAGAACCGCTCCGGTATATCGGGGAGGTGCGGGTAACCTCACAACGCCTCATCAAGTCGACACAGGCGACCGGATTGCAAGAACACATGGTTTTAAACCCCGAAAAAATCAACTCTACATGCTCTTTGGAACTGGCCTCACAATTAAAATCCGGTTCAGGATCTGCAGAACGGTTTCCGTTTTAGCAACTAGAGTTCTTTTCCACGCTCAGCGAGAACGAACACTTTATCTATCTCGAAATATTATGGTTTCAATAGGGCCGCCAACCAATTCGATTTTCGCATTGTAGCATTGGCCGGTTCTTAGCCTAGCACTTTTCGGGTACTCAAAAAGCAAAACCAGATGACAAATGTCCTCAACAGAGTTATGATTTCTTGAATATTAGCAGGATTAAAAAGTTTGGGAAATTGGCGGCCGAGGCTGCATGCGTAGTGTGAAACAGTCGTGAAGAACTGAAAATACGCAGCAATTTGTATTGCGTGATGTTGTTTGGGAAGGATTTAGATTCGGAGCACCATTATGCTCCGTTCCAGATGGAGCCGGTTGAGGGCGTCCGTTATGACGACGGATTTCTATTCGCAACGCCGGAAACCATGCGTGTCAGCGACAACTCCAATCTCACAGCCAATGTTCGCCTGAAGCAATTGCTGGATTCCGGCTGGAGCATTGATGGGCAATATCATCTGCCCCATAACCGTAAAATTCTCATCTATCTCATGCATCCGGGATCCGGGGCCGCCGCGCGTCTCGATGAATACGGTACCGCGACCTTCATTCATGACAATGGCCAGGAAGTCGTCCCTCCCCATGAAAACATCTGGTTCAACTGGGTTCTCAAAAGTCTGAGCCGCAACTCCAATTTGCACAGGTTTCATCTGACGCTGAAAGCGCTGGTCCGGGGATTGCCGGCTTTCAGCCTCTTGGGGCTCAATTTCTACCTGATTTTTGGACTTATTTAGAATTTGTTTAGGTGTGATGGGTCCAAAATAGCCACGGACCAATAAACTATCATCAGGAAATTGTATTTTTTAGAGATTATTAAGGCGAATCCCGCCTATGTAGATCCCGTAGTATGAGTATTTTATTATCATGCAAATGCCGAAATGACCTCTGTGATGTTCTGTCGGTACAGAGGTCATTTTTCGTTCTCAGGAATTCATCCTGATTTCCGGATCAAAGTGAAGGCCGTAGCTTATAAATCGGCAATCCGCTCCTGCCTATCAGATCCCTTCCAGCTGCTGGTTTAGATAGCCATCGACGATGGCCAGAAGGTTGTCGATCCGGTTTTCAAAGAAGTGGTTCGCACCGGGAACCGTTACGTGGTCAATGACAATCCGTTTCTGGGTCTTGAGTTTTTGCACGAGTTCCTCGACCGAATCCAGGGGCACGACCTTGTCGGATTCCCCGTTCACGATCAGTCCAGATGTCGGACAGGGCGCCAGAAAGCTGTAGTCATAGAGATTGGCCGGGGGAGCGATGGTGATAAACCCGGCGATTTCTGGGCGTCGCATCAATAGTTGCATCGCGATCCAGGAACCGAAAGACACGCCGACGATCCAGCACGAGCGGGGGTCCACATTTACCGATTCCAGCCAGTCGAGTGCCGTAGCCGCATCGGAAAGCTCGCCGGCGCCGTTGTCAAAAAGCCCTTCACTGCGCCCAACGCCTCTGAAATTGAACCGCAGAACGGAAAACTCCCGCTCGATGAAATTGTGATAAAGACTGTGAATGATCTGATTGTTCATCGTGCCCCCAAATAAGGGATGGGGGTGGAGGAGCATGGCTATCGGCGCGTTCGGTCCTTTTTCGTGATGATAGCGGGCTTCAATCCGTCCTTCTTCTCCATTAATAAAAATTTCTGGCATAGGGCGTGGTAACTTTTCTTGTTGGATGTCTCTTTATGCAAGAGACCGGAAATCTCCGCCACGATGCGGTTTCAGACCGGCGTTAGGGCGACGGCCTTGTCGCGATCATGAAGCAGCGGAACTCCCGGTTTTCGCAGTTAAACGATTCAGAGGCATTTTGTGGAATTTTGATCCTTCTTTGGGTCCACAATGCAGCGAATCTCTTCATGTTTGTCAACCGGATATAGTTACTTTCTGCCAGATTTGTAATTCCCGGCATGCGACCCGGTTTACCGGCATTTTCCCCACAGTTACAACCGTGCGGCCTGTCATGACCTGACCGTTGGCCCTTTGGCGTGCCTTTGTGCCAAAAATGGCGCCAATCAGCTCCGTACGACAAGTTTTCAACGATTGTGACCCCGCAGGTGTCCCGAATTGGGTCGGATTGACCCGGCATTGACCCGAAACTGAGCATTTTTCCAATTCGGAAGGTGTGAATCCAGCGACAAGACCGCAAGAATTGACGGAAAACCGGGAATCTTTGCACTGGCACCTCATTTGCTCTTTTCCTTTTATCCTCCCCTTTCCTTGAAAGTAACTGCCCCTGACGGAATTTTCCCGAAGGGGCTTTTTTTTTGATCACACGGGACATGAACGGATCTCGGATTTCACCTCACCCGGATTTGCTGTAAACGGGGTGTTTTCGCCTGTTGAGGACCGGGGTGTATGAACATTTTAAAGAGAGCCTGGTTGTGGTTCGCAATTGTCTCGGCGGGTTGGACGCTGTACGGGCAAAGCGAACCCTTGATGGGATTTGCCTTCAATATCACATTCGCCATGGAATTCTGGCGCCAGTTCTGGTTCGAGGCCTGGGATGGATTGGCGTCCCAGTTCGCTCTTTCCATTGGCGAGTCCCTGTCTACAACCCTAACCTTTCTGCTGTTCTACTTTTGGGGCCTGGTTCCTTTTTTGCCCCGGAAAGTCGTTACGGATCACGGTGGAAAAACAGGTCCTCATGGATCACGTACGGACGGTTCGGCTGAGCCCGGCGGCCTCTGGTATAAGCTTTCTATCCCAGCAGGACTGTTGTTTGTGTGGACCGTCTTTGCTATCAGGCCGGTCGCCGAGATCCTGGATGCGGTCGACACGATCCAGAACGTGATCGGCCTCCTCCTCGTTGGCGGATTTTCCCTGTTGCTCGGTTGGGGATTGACGGATGGTCGCTACGATGAGGCTGCTATTCTTAATCGGCTCAGGAATTTGGGATTCTGGGTCGGGCTGTTCGTGTTTATGAATATTGTCGGCGATTGGGCCCCCCTGGTCCGGCAATATCTCACGGACCT
>JANQOC010000442.1 GCA_028279265.1 Hyphomicrobiales bacterium | reverse complement strand
ATCGCCAGTAACGGCCCACCGCAGCGGTAAAGGGGTTGTCAGCAATGAACACCCCCTCGGTCTTCTCAGCTCTGAAGCATTGGAGTACTGGCCCAAATGCGATCTGGTCATCGGAATTGGCAGCCGCCTGGAACTCATTCATTTTCGTTGGAAGTGGAAGCCCGCGGGATTGAGAACCATCCGTATCGATATCGACCCCACCGAATTTGTCCGGCTCAAACCCGATGTGGGTATCGTCGCTGACGCTGCAACGGGCACGACCGCGCTCATCGAGGAACTCTCCACGACGCTGAACAAAATCCATTCCCGAACTGACGAATTCGAGGAGCTCAAGGCCAGGACCCTGCAGAAAATCAAGCATGTTCAACCACAATTCGATTATCTCAAGGCCATCAGAACGGCATTGCCATCAGATGGGTTCTTCGTCGAGGAAATCACCCAGGTCGGATTTACAGCGCGTTTCGCTTTCCCGGTTTATGCGCCCCGCCAGTACGTAACCTGTGGCTATCAAGATAATCTTGGTTTTGGATTCCATACGGGTCTGGGTGTTAAAGTTGCTCACCCGGACAAATGTGTGGTGTCCATTTCCGGAGATGGCGGATTTCTATTTGGTGTGCAGGAACTGGCAACGGCGGTGCAGCACAATATCAACCTGGTCGCCGTGGTGTTCAACAATCAGGCTTTCGGCAATGTGCGGCGGGATCAAAATACGAATTACGAGGGGAGACTGCTGGGTGCCGACCTTGCAAATCCGGACTTTGTCAAGCTTGCGGAGAGTTTCGGGGCGAAGGGTGTGCGCGTTTCGAGCCCAAAGGAACTCGGACAAGAACTCACTGCCGCATTCAAGGAAGATGGTCCCGTGCTTATCGAGGTCCCTCTGGAACGTGGTAGCGAAACCTCACCGTGGCCGTTTATCCACCCGGACCTGCCGCAGAATTGAACACAAGTACCCGGAGGCGGTGATCCGCTGGCGCGGACCAGATCACCTGTAAAAAGCCGCAACAGAAAATAATCCTGTCAAATTGGACCGATCGAGGTTATTTGTGAGAGCGATCCAGACCATGTCACCCTCAATATCCGGAAAGTCATATAATGAATGATGCAAATGAAAGAATAACCGTAGAGATATTCTCCGACTACGTTTGACCGTGGTGTTACCTCAGTACCGGGCGTATTGAAAAACTCCGTCAGACCTTCGATGTGGATCTCAAATGGGTGCATTTCCCCTTGCATCCGGACACACCGACAGAAGGGCGGTCCATGGAAGAAATCTATGGCCCCCGGGGTATTGACGCGAAAGCGGCGCAAGACCGTATGAAAGGTCTGATGGCCGAAGAGGGTCTGCCTTACGGCGATCGGACGCATACATACAATAGTCGATTGGCCCAGGAACTTGGTATCTGGGTCGACAGCCTCGAAGGATATGACCAGTTTCACGACGGCGTCTTCAAAGCCTATTTCGTTGAAGGCTTGAACATCTCGGACCCTGAAGTACTTCTCAATATCGTTGAAAAGGTCGGCCTGGACCGTGATGAGGCGGAAAAAGTTTTGAAGGAGCGAACTTATAAAGATGCGGTCGATGCCGACTGGGCGAAATCACGGGACTATGGCGTGACCGGTGTTCCCACCTATGTCGCCAACGGATATGGAGTCGTTGGAGCCCAGCCTTACGACGCTCTGGAACAGTTCCTGGACAAGCTAAACGCCCCCCGTCGGGAGAGTTGATATGACATCGCAATCGGAAAAAACCAATAAATATGTGTCTTCACCGGGCGAAGGAACGGCCTTTGTTCACGAATTCAACGAGGTCCGCGTCAAAGTGACGGCCGAACAGACCGGCGGCCTGTTTGAGATATTCGAGGAAAATTGCCGTCCCGGCTTCCAGTCCCGGACCCACTACCATTCGCGCAATCATCAGACTTTCCATATCATTGAAGGCGAGGCCCGCTTTGTTCTGGACGGCGAAGCCAGCAACGTCGCCGCGGGTGGAACGGTGCACATTCCGCCAGGTGTCGTGCACCAAATATCATCCGAGCAAGGGGTCCGTATGCTGCAGATCTATACGCCAGGCGGTATCGAAGCCATGTTCGAAGAGATTGATTCCCTTCCCAAGGAAGAGCTGAAAAACCCGGAAGTGACAAAAGCGCTGCTGCGCAAACACGATACGGTCATGGTCAAGGAGCAGGCCGGGGCCCAGGCAAAAGGTACCGTGCTCGGTTAAGGATCAGACCGGAGGTGGTGTGGCACTCGGAGGGCCGAGATCGCCCACTTTTTCCGCACCGCCATGACGTTCGACCAGCTTGTTTTGATCTGATTTGGCGCGCGCATCGACCTCGTGGGGATCACAGTGGGCCAACAGGGCGGCATGCATGCGATCCTGAATCTCCTTGTAAGCCGGATCGTCCGCAAGATTATTGACCTCATCTGGATCTTTCGACAGATCAAAGAGCTCCGGCGCATAGCCCACATAATAATGATATTTCCAGTTTTCACTGGCAATCATATACCCGCCTGATGACGCCCCTACCGCGTGGTATTGGGACAGCACTAAGCGATCGGGATCCGGTGGCGCCTGCAATTGCTGATAGAGAGAAACGCCTTCAAATCTCTCAGGGATGGGAACATCGAAAAATTCCAAAAATGTTGGCGGTAAATCCAACAGGTTCGTTGCCGCCCTGTGAACATGTCCCTGGGGTATGCCCGCTCCGGCCATGATCAGGGGGACTTCGGCGGACTCGCGATAGAGAACCGATTTCCCCCAGCGGCCACGCATACCGAGGGTCTCGCCATGATCAGAGGCATAAATTATTGTGGTGTTGTCGGCCATGTT
>JANQOC010000051.1 GCA_028279265.1 Hyphomicrobiales bacterium | reverse complement strand
TGCGTCAGGACTTTTATCACCTCCACCAGTCCGTCAAAGGTAACCGGCTTTGTGATGAAGGAATTCACGCCCAATCCATAACTCCGGAATACATCCTCTTCTGACTTTGAGGTCGTTAAGATCGTCACCGGAATATTGCGTAGTTTTGGAGATTCCTTGATTTCTGTAAGCGCTGTGCGTCCATCTTTTCTCGGCATGTTCAAGTCAAGCAGGATCAATCCGGGAAGAGGGGTATCTTTCAAATGTTCGTAGTTGGATCTGCGATGCAGATAATCCATTAGCTCGACACCATCAACCACGAATTCAATTGGATTCCGCAGGCGGCTTTCCTCAAAGGCGTCCTTAATGAGAAGCCGATCATCTTCGTCATCTTCTGCAATAAGTATTTTTACGGCGTCTCTTGTCGTCACGACCTATGCCTCACTATGATTTGTCTGGTACTGAGGTAGCTGAATAACAAACTTGGAACCTACATTGGGTTCTCCGGTTGCTCTGATTTCACCATTGTGGCGGTCAATAATTTTGCGGCATGTTGCCAGTCCAATACCGGTCCCTTCATACTCAAGGCGACCATGTAGTCTTTGGAAGATTGTGAAAATCTTCTCCTTATACTCTTCTTCGAAGCCAATGCCGTTATCAGTGAATGCGATAACCACATTGTTTTTAGAAAGGGCGTCCTCGGTTTGGTTTCTGACCAGCTTACTTTCAATATTTATTTCCGGCGCGACATCAGGTTTTCTGTACTTGATTGAATTGCTGACGATATTCTGGAACAGCTGTCGTATCTGGACAGGATCTCCGTCAAATTCAGGTAGTTTGTCAGCCGAGATCACGGCACCACTTTCTTCGATAGACACCTGCATATCGGAGAGAACGTCCGCTAGAATCTTGTTCGGATCGATCTGTTTGAAAGGATTGGCCTTGGTGGTGACCCGTGAATAAGACAGCAGGTCATTAATCAGAACGCGCATTCTGAACGCCGCATTCTGCATGCTGTCGACGAACATTTTCCCGTCATCCGGCAGGGTATCTCCGTATTTTTTCACCAGCCGGCTGCCGAAGGCTTCAATTTTTCTCAGGGGTTCCTGAAGATCATGAGATGCAACATGAGCAAAGTCCTGTAACTCTTTGTTTGATCGTTCTAATTTTTTCGTATAGTCAACTAGCTTTTTCTCATGATTTTCCAGCTGTGTAATATCCTGATAAGTCGCGATCGTACCACCATTTGTCATGGGTTCATTCAT
The DNA here is from genome assembly GCA_028279265.1 of Hyphomicrobiales bacterium. Lineage (GTDB taxonomy): Bacteria > Pseudomonadota > Alphaproteobacteria > Rhizobiales > CAYWUX01 > JANQOC01. Next base: position 6,298 of record JANQOC010000051.1, on the reverse strand, counting down.
CACGGCTATCACCCGACCATCTTTCAGACGTTGCTTGATCGTCGACCTTTTATTCAAACGGTCCGGATCCGGACGCTCTGACAATGCTTGTTCGGCTTCTTCGGCAGAATAGTTGCCCAGAGAGACACTGTATTCCATGATCTCCCGGATTTTTATGCCGGGCTTAACGACTTCATCGGAAAAGCCATACATGACCAGGTACTGCTTATTACAGACGATGAGACGTTGATGTTCATCGAACATGCACAGGCCCTGGATCATATTGTTCAGGGCCGTGTCGAAGTGAAAGTTTCTTTCTTTAAGCTCCCAGGAGATCTTCTGAATGTGAAGCTCTCGCTTTTTCATTTCTGTAATATCGGAACGCGTGCCAACTATTCCGCCATCATGGGTCTTTTTTTCGTTTATTAGTATCCATCTGCCATCCTCAAGTTCAACTTCATAAGGATCGGAAGGATTTAAGTGTTCTTGAATTCGCCACTGGATAAACTGCTCTTTGTTTGCCCCATTCAAATTGAAGCCGCCCCGTTCCACACCTTCACGCAGCATATCCTCGAACTTGGCGCCGGGCATGATCAGATCTTTAATGTGAGGATTCAGATCAACGTACTTGGCATTGTAAAAAGACAGTCTGTCTTCCCTGTCATAAAGGGCAAAACCATCCGCCATGGCATTCATGGCATGTGACATTCTGTCTCGGACGGTTGTCGCAAATTGTTCCAGCTTGTTGTGGGCGGAAATCTCGGTTGTATGATCCGTTACTTCCTTGACGGTCTCGACGAGGATTTCCCCTACTTTCCTTCGGCAGACCTCGATGGACTTTCCGTCTTTGGTAACGATCCTGAACGTATGAGACGGTTTGTGTTCAATCGTTAAGATTGTGTTACGTGCGGATCGTTGCGCCGTGAGCGACTCCGTACCTTGCGCAATTAATGTCAGCTCAATCAAAGTCTCCAGCTTGGTTCCAGGCAACAAGTCTGTTCGGTTGTAACCGCACAAGTGGCGGTAGTGATCATTGCATTTAAGTAGGCTGTAGTCAAAATCGAAAATCGCCAGACCAACATCGCATCCGTCAAAGATAGATTCTATCAAATTAGTATCTGGGTTAGATGAATTCGTCGCAATGGGAAGGGAGGATTCAACAATTGACATTTCAAAATGTCTCCGATTCTAAACTATTCGAAATTCGAGCTAGAAACTATCGGTAAGACATTCAAAATTGGTTAATGATTTCTGATCTTTAAATTTACGAAAATTAAGTACTAATACTGTAGTTAGTTGCTCAAGGTTTGAGTTGGCGGGGTGGTGAAGATAACTCAATCATTGTCGAATTGATGCGCCTTCCACTCATTTAAATTTAGGTTTTTGCGGGGAGCAGTCTCGACTGTTTGCGTGGGTATGAGTGAAAAAAAACTAGCAGCCATTATTCTTGCAGTCGGTATTGCGATAGCCTTAATCTGGCATCCAATATCACAATTTTTCCGGCCGTATTTGTTACCTGCACTATTTTGTGTCGTGACATTCTCTCTACTGCCGACGGCTCACAAACTGTCCGTGAGTTTCTTTATGATACGCAGGGAGTCTCTGAAGCTAGTTGTTTGGCAACAACTGGTTTTGCCTGCCGTAATTCTCGTACTTGGACCGGCGCTGGGGCTGAACAAGAATCTTGTTTTTTACGCTCTTATTACAGTGACGGCCGGTTCGCTATTCGCTTCTCCCGCACTTGCTCAAATGCTTGACCTAAACAGGCACCAGGCCATTCAATCTGTCATTCTTTCGACACTGCTGATGCCCGTTTCGATCTTCATTTTCTTCGGCGTATATCACGGCGAGTTTGTAGATTTGGATCTGAAGATATTCGCGATGAATGTTGGTATGTTCATTGTATTACCTATCGCGATCATGTTCGTTTACAAGATTCTGACATCCGGATTGTCGGAAAAAACCAGCGACAAGCTGGAATTTGTGAGCCGCTGGGCTTCAATTCTATCCTTGCTTGTATTTGGTTTTGCCATCATGGGACCCGCCGCCCAGACATTGGAAACCGATCCCGAGAGAGTTCTGCTTTATCTGATGTACTCTTTGGGTATCACTACGGTTATCCTGTCATTCACTTTTCTGATCATGATCAAGAGCAGTAGACGGTTCATTGTTACAAGTGCACTGCTCGGTGGCTTCAGAAATATCGGCCTTTGTTATGGTTTGCTCAGCCAAATGGCCCATGGTGACTTATCGATATATGTCGGCATTGCCCAGGTGCCCGTATTCCTGGTGCCTCTGCTGCTGTTTATATTTTTGCCCAAAAACATTTTTTCGTCGGAATATACACCGACCGAGTCCAACAAAGAGCCTCAGTTGGAATTAAATCTGGAGCCTGCAACAGACGGATACGCATCGGGCCAAACCGGCCCCGAGGGGTCAAGATCCATTGGCAGCAATCTTTTGGGCTCAAATTCCAGTGCTAACACGATCGATCTGGATCGATGGGAACTCGCCCATTCCGTACAGACTATGTCACTTAACAGTTCCACAAACCTGGCGATAAAACTGGATCCCGCTATTCATCACAATATCCAGCCACAAACAGCTGAAGATAAGATACCAGCGCTTCTGAATCGATTGAAACAGCACACCGAAGAAGCCTATGCGGAATGCCAGCAAATCTATCTGAAGCAGAAGATCGACCGGCATATACTAAAGAATATTGGGATTGTGGTTGCCTGTACCTTGGCTGGTTGCGTGGCTGTCTGGCAGTTGAACAAGCTTTATGCACCGATGCTGTTTGATGACAACCTGATCGACAATGTTGCGAAAGTTCACACCGAAGGACAGAATTTTGGTGTCTTCGACCTGAATATCAATATTCGCGATCTCCGCAACGCAACAATTTCAAAAATGAAACAGGCGCCTGATGCCATTGTGATGGGGGCCAGTCATTGGCAGGAAGCCCATGTGGACCTCATGCCCGGCATTAATTTCTACAATTCCCATGTTCATAGAGATTACTACGAAGACATGCTGGCGGTTGCGCAAATGTATGTACAGCACAACCGTTTGCCTAAGGAAGTTATAATCGCAATCCGGGACAAACTGTTTACACCCGTTGAAGACCGGACGGATTTTCTCTGGTATCCCGGTATCAAGTACTATCGGAAAATGGCCCAAAGGCTGGGTATCAAACCGCATAGCTATTTCAAGACAATGGAAGTCCAAACGTGGCGCGAACTTCTGTCGCTTCCCCTGCTTTGGGAAAATATCCGCCGGGAGTTTCTCGCGAAAGAGATGCCCCATGCAACCGAAAAGAACAAGTTCGATGGCCTGGATGTGCTGCTGCCTGGAGGCTCCATCATCTGGTCAAGAGAACACCAGGCAACCTTCACTCGGGCTCGTGCGCGTCAGGAAGCCTTGGCATTTGCTGAAGCGAGTAAGTATGCTCCCCCGAAAATTGATCCGATCGGGGTCGAGTCAATCGACAAGCTGCTGAATTTCCTGCAGTCGGAAGGTGTTAGAATTGTTCTCGCCCATCCGCCGTTTAATCCCGAATTCTACGATGAAGTTGCGGGTACTCCATACATGCAGGGTCTGGAGAAGGTAAAGGAATTAACGAAGTCATATGCGAGGAAATACAATCTGCCGATCATCGGTAGTTTTGATCCCAGAGAAGTCGGCTGCGATGCAAAAATGTATATCGACGCCGAACACTCGAACGCGACATGCCTCGGTAAACTGCTGAATCAATACAACAAGCTGATTAAAACAAAACAACAAACGAATTCTGTCGCGCGGTTAGGAGGATAAGATGGCCTTTAGCTCATATGAATTCATACTTATTTTTCTGCCCGCAGCCTTTTTGATCACATATCTGGCTCATCGCATCGGCGGTTGGGATACGGCAATTCCCGTATTGGGCGTGATTTCAGTTCTGTTTTACTCGTTCTTCGGAACAGTACTGGTCATGGTTCTGATATTGTCCGTGCTCACTAACTACATGATTGGAAATATGCTGATTTCCATGAATGGAAGAAAGGGGTCCGGCTATGTTCTTACATTCGGTGTGGTCGGAAATTTACTTGCGCTGGGTTATTTCAAATACACGAACTTTGCGATCGATATCGTCAACCAGTTCACCGGCGGAGAGTTCTCGCACCTGAATATCTTACTGCCTGTTGGTGTTTCGTTTTTCACATTTATCCAGATCGGATATTTAATCGAAGCGTATGGCGGGCAGTTGCGTAAGCCGGGATTAAGCAAGTATCTGCTGTTTGCGACCTTTTTCCCCTGTGTAACCGCTGGCCCGCTGGTCCTGCAAAAGGAGATTTTTGAGCAGCTCAACAATAGAAAAGATCGTTTCATTGAGCCTCAAAGAATAATCGTTGGCCTCACCATATTCGCGATCGGACTCTTCAAAAAGGTTGTAATAGCTGATTCAATCGCTCCTTATGCCAATACTGTTTTTGACAGTGTTGCGGATGGCCAGCTGGTAACCCTGACTGCGGCCTGGCTCGGATCTTTGGCCTATACAATTCAGCTCTATTTCGATTTCTCCGGCTATTCGGATATGGCCATCGGCATTGGCCTGATATTTGGCCTGAAACTGCCGCTGAATTTCAATTCCCCGCTGAAGGCAACGAGCATCTCTGATTTCTGGAGACGCTGGCACATGACCATGACGCGGTTCTTCACGAATTATGTCTTTTCTCCTCTGGCCATGAATGGCATGCGTAGAGCTTTGGGCGACAATTATGGCCACTTCAGAAAATATGCTGTAACCGCTGGCGGGCCCGTAATTGTGACATTTCTCGTCGCCGGAATTTGGCATGGAGCCGGATGGACGTTTGTCGTCTACGGACTGATCCACGGTTTTGCGCTGGCGATAGATCACGCCTGGCGCGAGTTCAATGGAATAAAACTGCCAAACTTTTTGGGGTGGACTCTCACTATGTCTGTTGTGGTCTCAGGCCTGGTTGTATTCCGTGCCGCGGACCTGGAAGTCGCAACCCATATTCTGGCAACTATGTGGGGTGTTGCTCAATTCATCCCCGGCACCATTGATGCCTCGCTTGCCGTGTACGTTGAGTTTGACAAAAGAATGGCGGCAACTTTCATATTGCTGTTCGGAACGATCATTCTCGCGGCGCCAAATAGTCAGGAATTACTCAGAGGAATCTGGAAACAGGATGAACTCGATAAAAAAGAGTTCGCGGGTATGCCCATCTGGAAGCCTTCTCCCATGTGGTCAATTGCAACAGCTCTGGTGTTGCTGGTTGGAATTACCACTATGGGAGACAATTCGGCGTTCCTCTACTACCAGTTTTAATAACGATAAAGGACAAGGGGTCAAAAAATGGAGTTAGTACAAGAGTACGAGACGGTCGTAATCGATTTGCCGCGACAGGTAAATGAAGAGATTGCGGGAGACATCGAAAAAGAGTCAGTTTTTGTATCGGTCGCAATTGAAAAAATTGTTGTTGAAGAAGGGTACAAAACAGCCACTGTATACCTCAAGAATTCAGATGACATTGAGGGATCCATCGATAAAGCAAAGCGGTTTGTCGATGTCATGGCTAAGCATCTAACCGGATTCGAAAGTAAAGTCTTTTTTGAAACACAACGAAAAGACTCCGGTGAGTATGTCCACAATGTCAATGAGCTGCTGTCGGAAAAAGGTTGGATTTTTGAGTATGGAAAGGGGCAGGTCGCCTACTCCGGGCCCGTCCTCAAACTTTCACAGCTTCTGAACAGAAAAGCCGGTGAAATCTATCGCCGAACGTTTAATGCCCATGACGGACATTATCCGGCACTGGTTGACAAAGATACGCTCCATAAATGTGGCTACTTTGATTCCCATCCAAACGCCGTGACCTTCGTTGGCAACATGATCGAGGATTTCGATGCCATTGAAGCATTTCGTCAGGCGAATTCTTGTGCGGAAGGCGCGATTATGCCACCCCAGGATCATGTTCACATGGATGGGATGTGCTTAAATCCGGCAGCCTGCTTCCCATGTTATCCAACGCTCAAAGGCAAAGTCTATGAAACAGGCGAAGCATTTACATGGATGGGCCGTGTTTTCCGTTACGAATCCCGCAATATTCACGGGCTGGACCGTCTTTATGAATTTAGTGTTCGCGAGTTGGTATTTGTCGGTACGGAAGACTATGTAGCGGATTGCCGGAAAAAGGCTCTGCCAATCGTTAAAGAGCTCGCGAATATGCTGGATATCGATTGCGTGGTCGAAACTGCGACGGATCCTTTCTTTGCGACTGTCTCAATGGCCAAGAAGTTCTGGCAGGCCACGCAG
>JANQOC010000424.1 GCA_028279265.1 Hyphomicrobiales bacterium | reverse complement strand
ATTGGGTGTTCTGGGCTTGAGAGGCGGTCACCGAAATTCCGTTCTCGGCATATTGGATCGCATCTTCGAGTAAGCGTGCGAGCGGGAGTTTTCCTCCCCAGGCCTTCTCGCTGAACTCCAGGGCCCTTTGCCATCCGGAAACGGCACCGGCTACCGTTAGCGCAGCCATGGGGCCACGGTCCGGGAAACGTCGCAGTCCGTTTTCCCGGTAAAATTCGATTGTCGCCTTTTCTGCGGCCCCACCACAGGCATCAATACCCTGGGGGTTTTTGCCGGGTTCATGAATGAGCCAGAAATTGTCGCCCCCGAGTCCATTCATATGGGGATAGACCACGGCAATTGTCGCGGCTGCCGCAATCATCGCTTCGATGGCATTGCCACCTTCACGCAGCACCCGCAATCCCGCTTCAGACGCAAGGTGGTGGGGTGCCGTGACTATTCCTCGATAGGCTCGCGCGGTTCGGTTCATTGCAGAATAAGTCAATGTGGATCCTTTAAAATGAGAACAGGCGCCCCATCGCCAAATTTCGGATTCGGGTCGCCCTGAATTTTACAGGTCCGCCCAGCCCGCTGGAGGATTGCCCTTTCCGGGATGAAGTTCGCCACATTTTTTGCAGGTCCTTTTATCCTCGCTGTCATAAAAGGCATCGAAAAGCGGCGGCAGATCCTTCACAATATCCTTTACCTGAACCTCGACACGGTGGACCAGATTTCCGCAAGAAAAACAGAACCATTCGAAGCCGTCGCGCATGGTGTCCAGACGCGTACCTTCAACGACCAGCCCGATTGATCCTTCCTGGGGCCTCTGGGGCGAATGACGCAGATGCGGTGGAATAAGATAAACCTCACCCTCGCGGATCGGAACATCATGAATTTCGTCATTCTCGACCAGCTTCAGCAGCATATCCCCCTTCAACTGGTAGAAAAATTCCTCGACAGGGTCATCATGGAAATCAACCCGCATATTGGGACCGCCGACGATCATGACAACCATGTTCGATTCCGTATCGAACAATTGCTTGTTGGCCACCGGTGGTTTCAAAAGATGCTGATTTTCATCGATCCATTTGGAAAAATTGAAGGGCTTGAATGCGGGAATCGTGGTCATGATAGTTTTCCCTTTTTTTGAATATACTTATCTGCTTCACTACCTATATAACGAACAGGATCGATAATCAAAATTCCGAATGGCGATTTCCATGAAGTACACGAAGCACGAAGCTAAAGACTATGCCCGCGAAAATCTTAAAGGCATTTGGGCCGCAGCCTTGAATCCCATGAAGTCGGATTATTCACTGGATGAAGACGGATTGCGCCGGAACATCCGTCATTGGGTTGATGACCTGGAGATCGCCGGCCTCTTCATTGCCGGCAAACAGGGTGAATTTTTTGCCATGTCTTTGGAGGAGCGAAAGCGAAACTTCGAAGTTGCCGTGGATGAAACCGGTGAAACGGCGCAGACGATCATGTCCTGCTCGGACCAGAACTTTGACACTGTTCTCGAACTGGCCAGACATGCAGAAGCGGTGGGTGCCGATTATATCGTGGTCCACGCCCCAATTCTGCATTTCGTTTCGGATCAGGACGAGACGGTCTACCAGTACTACAAGGCCTTGTGCGAAAAACTGGATATCGGCATCGCGATGTGGAGCCATCCGGACAGCGGCTATCTCATGAGCCCGCAACTCTGCAACCGGATCGCCGATCTACCCAATATTGTGGCCATTAAATACAGTGTCCCCCGAGAGATGTATGTTGAGCTGACTCGGCTGGCCGGTGAAAAACTCATCGTCAGTACAGCTTCGGAAGAGGAATGGTTCGATAACATCATCGAGCTGGGTTGGCGTCTGTATCTCTGTTCCTCGCCGCCATATCTGATGCAGACAGCTCGGGACAAGCGTATGAATGAATATACCAAACTCGCCTTTGCCGGAGATATTGACAAAGCAAGGCAGGTCCGAGACAGCCTCACACCGGTGCGCCAAGCCCTTAAATCCACCCGACCCGGTGGCAAACCCCATGCGCACCAGAAGTACTGGCAGGAACTCCTGGGGCAGGCCGGTGGTCCGGCTCGGCCTCCATCCCTGCAGTTGACAGAGGAAGAGAAGGTCAAAACCCGGGAGGCGTTTTCAGCCTGCGGCCTCGAAATCTGATCCCGATAAATTCATAGGCATCGGAATTGTTGCTGCACTAATCGCCGTTGAACTGAAAAAATTTGCCGAGTTTAATTTTCGAGCCAAATGGTGACGGGGCCATCGTTCACGAGGGAAACCTGCATATCCGCTCCGAATTCACCGGTGGCAACGGTGATACCCTGCTCGCGAACCAGATCGCAGAAATGT
>JANQOC010000396.1 GCA_028279265.1 Hyphomicrobiales bacterium | reverse complement strand
TACTGCGAATGATCGTGGGAAAGGTCATTGTCGGGAACGTGTAGCATTTGATTTAGGAATTTGTTTTGACGGTGTTTTTGTCATAGGCGCGGGTATCGGCACAATAAAATCGGCACAATGAAAAAGTCGATATTGCTCTGATTTAAATTGTTCTCATCAGGGATTGGGAGGTCGGGGAATTTAATGGAATATTTCACCCAGCAATTGATCAACGGTCTGGCCCTGGGGTCCATTTATGGTTTGATTGCCATCGGTTACACCATGGTTTACGGCATCATCGGCATGATCAATTTTGCACACGGTGATATTTTCATGGTCGGTGCATTCATTGCCCTGATAATCCTGGTTGCACTTTTGGGAATCGGTGTCACTTTTATCCCCATCGCCCTGCTTATTGTCGTAGTCAGCGCCATGTTGTTGACGTCGGTTTGGGGCTGGGCCGTGGAACGCATCGCCTATCGCCCATTGAGAGGTTCCTTTCGCCTCGCTCCCCTGATTACCGCCATTGGCATGTCCATTGCCCTGCAGAATTTTGTGCAGATTGCCCAGGGCGCCCGGGTCAAACCCCTGCAGCCTATTGTGACCGGCGGCTATACGCTGCTGGAGCGAGACGGGTTTACCGTTATTCTTTCGAATATTCAGATCATGATAATTCTGACGACATTTGCATTGATGGCGATTTTTTCCCTGCTCATCGCCCGGACATCCCTGGGGAGGGCGCAGCGTGCCTGTGAACAGGACCGGACCATGGCTGCCCTTCTCGGCGTCAACGTCGACCGCACGATTTCCCTGACTTTTGTCATGGGAGCGGCTTTGGCCTCTGTTGCCGGTGTCATGTACATTCTCTATTACGGCGTCATCGATTTCTATATCGGTTTCGTCGCCGGTATCAAAGCGTTCACGGCGGCGGTTCTGGGCGGCATCGGCTCTCTTCCCGGCGCCATGCTTGGCGGCCTGATCATCGGTTTCATCGAAACATTCTGGTCCGCCTATTTTTCCATCGAGTACAAAGATGTCGCCGCATTTTCCGTGTTGGCGCTGGTATTAATTTTCATGCCGTCCGGTCTGCTCGGTCGGCCCGAAGTCGAAAAGGTCTAGGGTTTGACGGTAGAGGCAGGTCGCAGCGACAGCGAAATCGGCGCTCATTTCAAAGATGCGCTCATCACGGGGGTTCTGGCCTTTGCCCTCTCCATACCCTTGCTTTCAATCCGTACGGTACAGAAAACCGAGGGTCTGCAGCTCGAAGATCGCTGGTGGCTCGCGGCCTTGGCCGCCGGATCCGTCTTTGTCGGGCGGTTGGTCATAAACTTCGTCTGGTCCGACCGCGTCAAGACCAGGCTGCCCAGTTTCACGGACAGTCCGGCCCTTGGCTCAGGCGCCGTCAAACTGTTCAAATGGGCGGGACCGGCATTGCTCCTGTTCGCCATTATTCTCCCCATGACGCCCATGGCCAATCGGTACATTCTCGATCTGACCATCCTTGTTCTGACCTACATCATGCTCGGCTGGGGTCTGAATGTCGTCGTTGGACTTGCCGGTCTGCTGGATCTCGGCTACGTCGCATTTTATGCGGTTGGCGCTTATTCCTATGCGCTGCTCGGAACCCATTTCGGCTGGTCCTTCTGGATCTGCCTGCCTCTGGCAGGAATTCTGGCGGCCTTCTGGGGCATTATCCTGGGTTTTCCGGTTCTGCGCCTGCGGGGCGATTATCTGGCCATCGTCACCCTCGCGTTCGGCGAGATTATCCGCATCGTCCTGCTCAACTGGGTTTCCCTGACCAACGGTCCGGACCGGATTTCCCGGATTCCGCGTCCGAGTTTCTTCGGACTTGAATTCGGCCGTTTCGGTGACAATACGTTTGCCGGGTTCTTTGGACTCGAATACTCGTCTCTGCACCGCATCATATTCCTTTATTATATAATCCTCTGCCTGGTGGTTCTGACCAATGCCTTTACCGTCCGATTGCGCCGGCTACCTGTCGGACGGGCCTGGGAGGCCATGCGCGAGGACGAAATCGCCTGCCGGGCGCTGGGTATCAACACGACCAACACCAAGCTGACCGCGTTCGCCATCGGCGCGATGATTGGCGGCATTGCCGGCTCATTTTTCGCCACGCGTCAGGGATTCGTCAGCCCGGAATCTTTCACGTTCATCGAATCCGCCATCATTCTGGCCATTGTTGTGCTGGGGGGCATGGGCAGTCAGATCGGTGTTGCCATTGCCGCGATCGTGATGATGGGCGGTTTCGAAATCTTCCGGGAACTCGAACAGTTCCGCATGTTGATCTTCGGCCTGGCCATGGTCGTGATCATGATCTGGCGTCCGCGCGGCCTGGTGGCTAACCGGGTGCCGTCGATTTTCTACAAGGAGTCAAAGGCGATTTCAGGCAGTCTTGTAAAAGAAGGGCACGGGTGAACCGGATGTCGGAAAACGGCGATTACATTTTGAAGGTGGAACACCTCACAATGCGCTTCGGTGGTCTGGTGGCCATTA
>JANQOC010000390.1 GCA_028279265.1 Hyphomicrobiales bacterium | reverse complement strand
GGAACCGGGTTCATGAAGTGAATACCGATAAATTTCTCGGGCCGGTCCGTCGAAGCTGCAAGCCTCGTAATTGAGATTGATGAGGTATTGGAAGCGAGCATCGTATCCGCAGATAAACACGGACAGATTTCGCCAAAAATCTTTCTTTTAATCGCTTCATCTTCCGTTGCGGCTTCGATGACCAGCTGGCAATCTTCAAAATCACCAAAATCGGCCGCGTAGGATATGTGGTTCAGGGCCTTTTCTTTCTCTTCTTCCTTTATCTTTCCGGAGCCGACCTGGCGGGCCAAATTGCCTTCAATCGTTGCCAGAGCGGAATCAACCCGGTCCTTGGAAAGATCGTTAAGTTTAACGTCGTAGCCGGCGAGCGAAACAACATGCGCGATACCGTTGCCCATCTGCCCTGCGCCAACAATGCCTACTTTTTCAATTTTCATTTGGCTTCACATTTATCTCGAATAGGGGCCGCCCAACAAATTTAGCGCTTTAGACGTGTAATACAAGTTCGACAATAGTGGTTCTCTCAAACTTGTTAACGGCCTTATGATCCTTCCAGTAATTTTTCAAGTTCCGGGACGGCGTCGAAAAGATCTGCAACCAGTCCATAATCCGCGACCTGAAAAATGGGGGCTTCTTCATCCTTGTTGATGGCGACAATAACCTTGGAATCCTTCATTCCGGCCAAATGCTGAATGGCCCCGGAAATTCCCACGGCTATGTAGAGTTCAGGAGCCACGACCTTCCCGGTCTGTCCAACCTGGTACTCATTTGGGACAAAGCCGGCGTCAACAGCCGCCCGGCTGGCGCCAACAGCCGCCCCTAACTTATCGGCGAGGGACTCCAGCATTTTGAAATTGTCACCGGATTGCATGCCGCGACCGCCCGAAATAACGATTTTCGCTGAAGTTAATTCCGGTCGATCCGATTGCGAAAGCTCTTCACCCACATAGGTCGAAATGCCGACGGCATCGGGGGCGTTGATGTTCTCCACGGCTGCGGAACCGGATTCGCCGGCGGCCTCAAAAGCTGTGGTACGTACAGTGATGACCAGCTTGCTGTCTCCGGATTCGACGGTTTGAATGGCGTTACCGGCATAGATGGGCCGTTCAAAGCTGTTTGCGCTCACGACCGATGTGATTTCAGAGATTTGTGCGACATCGAGCATCGCTGCAATGCGCGGCATAAAGTTTTTGCCATTGGTGGTCGCCGCCGCCATCACCGCATCGTAATCGTTCATCAGCGGATGAATGAGAGCCGCCATTTCCTCAGCCAGCTGGTTCGCAAGATGGGGTGCCTCGGCAACAAGCACCTTGTCGACGCCATCAAGTTTCGCAGCTTGCTCGCCAACACCGGAGCACTGGTCGCCGGCGACAAGGATGTGCACGCCGCCACCGATCTGGCTGGCGGCTGACAGGGCTTTATGCGTTGCCGGATTTAGTTCGTTATTGTCGTGTTCGGCTACTAAGAGAACGGTCATCAGATCACTCCCGCTTCGTCTTTTAATTTGCTCACCAGTTCTTCAACGCTTTCGACAATAACGCCGGATTCTCTTTTCGGAGGTTCTGCCGTGGTCAGGACCTTAAGCCTGGGAGCTATATCTACGCCGTAATCCGATGGTGTCTTCTCATCGATAGGTTTCTTTTTCGCTTTCATGATGTTCGGAAGCGATGCATAGCGCGGTTCATTGAGGCGCAGATCAACGGTCACGACCGCGGGCATATTCAGTTTCACCGTTTGCAGACCGCCGTCGACCTCGCGGGTGACGTTTAACGCGCCACCGTCGAGTTCGATTTTCGACGCATAGGTCCCCTGGGGCCATCCCAGCAATGCTGCGAGCATCTGGCCGGTCTGATTGGAGTCGTCGCCAATGGCCTGCTTACCGAGGAGGATGAGATCAGGAGATTCCTGAGCGGCAATTTCCTTGAGAATCTTGGCGACGGCCAGGGGTTCCACACTTTCGTCGGTCTGAACCAGAATCCCGCGGTCGGCACCCATGGCCAAGGCCGTGCGGATTGTCTCCTGGGATTTTTGCGGTCCGATGGAGACGGCGATGATCTCTTCGACCGTTCCGGCTTCCTTCAAGCGAATGGCCTCCTCGACGGAAATTTCGTCAAAGGGATTCATGGACATTTTGACATTGTTCAGTTCCACGCCGGAACCATCCGATTTCACCCGGATCTTGACGTTGTAGTCAACCAGCCTTTTCACCGGTACCAGGACTTTCATCCCATTATCCTCCAAACATATCGTCGTTTCTTGATTGAGAAAAAGCGTCCAAGCGCATTGTTTCTTCGAATAAAAACGAAACTTTCAGAAAATATCTGAGCTCACCTATGGGCATGTTGCACATGCGAAATGGAAGTCGAACCTAATCCTGCTCAGCATTCAAGTCAACAATACAAATCCGCACATCCGGTCAAAGCTGTGTGCAGGTAAAAACGGATCATTCGTCAGGCCGTGCCGGTCGGGGACCGGTCGAAAAGTGGAACTTCCGGCCGACGCATGAACAGAATCAATATGGCTCCGGCGATGAGCCCTCCCACATGAGCCCACCACGCGACCTGACCGGCTCCGGAAACAGAGGTGAAGGCATTGAACAGCTGGAAAGCGACCCAGAATCCGAGAACAATTCCGGCTGAAAGCGGTACCGGAATACGAAACAGTATCAACACCCAGACGCGCACGCGGGGGTGCAGCATCAGGTAGGCGGCGACGACGCCCGAAACGGCGCCGCTCGCACCGATGAGCGGTATTTCCGAGTTTGGCAGCATCATCGTGTGGAACAGTCCGGCAGCGACCCCACAGAGGAGGTAAAATATGAGGAACCGGAAGTGCCCCATGGCATCCTCCACATTGTCACCGAACACCCACAGAAACAGCATGTTGCCGATCAGATGCAGCCATCCTCCATGGAGAAACATGTAACTGATGAGTGTCCAGCGTTCCGCCACAGGCAGATAATCAAATCGCCCAGTTGAGTCATTGCCAAAAAGGCCCTCCTCGAGGAGTTCGGTCGGAACGACGGCGAGACTGGTTGCGGCCTGAATATTTGCAACGGAAACCAGGTCAGTCTGGAACAAAATGAAAATTGCCACATTCAAGACGACGAGGCCCACCGTAACGAACTGAAATCGAATTTTTGTCAGGGGATTATTGTCGTGGAGCGGAACGAACACTTAAGAGCTGCCTTTCGGAGTTTGCTTTCGAATTGATCTGATTGCTTTACCGGTTTTCGCCTGGAGTCCAGAGAACGTCCATTTTGCCTCGATCATTGATGAAGCGGCTGGCGACAAAAAGAAAATCGGACAGTCGATTGATATACTGCAAAGCGAACTCGCCGACCTGTTCATTGTCCTGGCTGTTGAGCCTGATCATTTGCCTTTCAGCGCGCCTGCTGACGGTTCTGGCGATATGCAGGGTTGCGCCGGCCGGTGTTCCTCCCGGCAGAATAAAAGAGCGCAACGGGTCGAGATGCTGGTTCAGCTCATCGATCTCTTTTTCCAGGCGCTTCACTTGGGCTTCAACAATACGCAAGGGTTCATACTCGAGTTTTTCTCCCTTGTCCGGCGTGCAAAGGTCGGCCCCGAGATCAAAGAGATCGTTTTGAATGCGGGACAACATGGCCAGAACGGTCTTGTTATCGTCGGAGCTTTCATCCAGCTGCGTTGTCACCAGGCCGATAATCGAATTGACTTCGTCTACCGTGCCGTAAGCCTCTATGCGCTGGTCGAACTTATGAACCCGCTCCCCGGTACCCAAGGCTGTCGTGCCGTCATCTCCGGTCTTGGTGTAGATCTTGTTCAGTACGACCATTGTTGATTTCTCGTTTGTCTTTGGAAGCTATCAGGGTCGGTTGTAGACTAATCCGGGAAAAACTCAGGTCAAGTGCGGTTTCCCGGCTAAAGTTCAAAAATT
>JANQOC010000389.1 GCA_028279265.1 Hyphomicrobiales bacterium | reverse complement strand
TTTCCGGTATTTTCCCGTACTGATGATTAACAAATTGATAAAACACCTGACGGGTGATACTCCTGCGCAATTCCCGAGAATTCCATCCGGTTCGCTCTCATGCCTTTCGCTCAAAACAATGATATCAGGCTCTACTACGATATAGCGGGATCAAAATCCCGACCGCCACTTTTCCTCGTTGGTTCTATTGGCACGTCCCACCATATGTGGGATTCCGCACTGCAATTTCTTGAAAAAGACTTTTTCCTTGTCCGAATTGATAAGCGCGGTCACGGACGGTCAGACGCCCCGGCCGGTGATTACATAGTTGCCGATCTGGCAGACGATGTTCTGGCAATCGCCGACCACATAGGATTGTCAAAGTTTTCCATTTGCGGCCTGTCACTCGGCGGCATCATCACCCAGTCATTGGCCATTCAGAGCGGGGATCGCCTCGAAAAAATAATCATTGCAAATTCTTCACCGGCCATCACGCCCCCGGAAGCCTGGCAACAGCGCGCCGATATCGTACGTAGCGACGGCATGGCAGCTATTTCGGACATGGTTATGGAGCGGTTTTTCTCCGATAGATTTCGGCAACGCAACACAACGGAATTTCAAAGGATCCGGCAGGAATTTCTGGAACTTGATCCCGCGGGATATTCCGGCTGCTGTACCGCGATTCGCGATTTTGATGCCCGCGAGAGCGTGCATCGCATAACGGTACCGACACTTGTCATCAGCGGCACATTGGATATTGCGACCCCGACTCAGGGCCATTCGGACCTGTTGACGGCGGCAATTGCCGACGCCCGCCTCGTGGAACTCGATGCCGGCCATGTTTCCGCTGTCGAAGTGCCTGACAAATTTGCCGCCGCAGTCACCGGTTTTATGAAATCATAATCATCGCGAAAGCCAGGTGCCGCCCGGTTGCGCGTAAAAGAAGCAGCAAGCGGAATATGGCTTTTATCCGGGCTGCGAAGTTCTAAATACCAAGTTCGGAAAAAAATTTATTGAGTTCATCGACGACTTTGCCGGGCTCTTCCTCGGGCAGGTAATGGCCACTCTTGTCAAAGGCACAACCGCGGACATCCTCCGCCTCCTGCCGCCACATGTGCAGCAGGTCGACGACACCGCCTACCCCGCCCTTTGTTCCCCAAAGACAAAGCAGCGGCTCCACCATTTTCTTCGCCGGCTCCTTCTGATCAATGTCACGATTTTTACCGAACATCGCCTTGTAATACTGAGCACCGGCGCGAAAAGCCTCTTCACTGTCATAGGCTTTCGCGTAAACGTCCAGGCATTCCGCGAGAAACGTTTCAGGATCGTAGCACTTGTCGCGAAACAGGTAGCGCAGAAATATATCGGCCCGCCCGGCCACAAGTTTTTCCGGCAAATCCGGGACGGCGTTGAAAAAGAAATGCCAGAGTGACTTGGCCGAATTGGCGCTCAAGTTCGCCAGAACCTGCTCGTGGGGGGCGACATCCAGAATAGCGGCGGCCCGTGCCTCTCCCGGCCAGTCAAGGCAAAACCGCCGGGCCAAAAGCCCGCCCCAGTCATGTCCGACGAGAACCGGCTTTTCGATACCGAGTTCTCCGAGAAGCGCATGGATATCCGTTGCGAGAGTCCTGATATCATAGTCCCCGTCAGGCTTATCTGTCCTGCCCAATCCCCTCAGATCAGGCGCGACCACATGGTGGGATCGAGCCAGAACCGGCATGACTTTCCGCCAGGCAAAGTTGGTCTGGGGCCAACCATGGAGTAACACCAATGGTGTGCCTTTTCCGGCCTCCAGGACATATTGTTGAATGCCATTGGCAAAAACAAACTTTTCAGTAATGTCGGTCATCCCGTAGTATATCCATATCCGGGAACGGTCATGCAAGACAAAGTATGGTGGTTCGTTCAATAGAATGTGCAGTTAGCGGTAGCTCCAATAGGATAAATGACAAACGAACAATTCATCGCCGACCATTTCTACGGCAACCTGTCCGCTGTCACCGATTTCGGTGCCATTGCCGATTTGAACTCGTTCCAATCGGTTCCCGGCGACTGGATCGTCCTGGTCGCCGATGTCGAAGGATCGACAAAAGCCATCGAGGCCGGCAACTATAAAACCGTTAATATGGTCGGCGCTGCGACCATCACCGCCGTCCTCAACATTCGCGGTGAAACGGAACTGCCTTATGTGTTCGGGGGCGACGGAGCAACCATTCTCATTCCCAAAAACCTTCTGGAGCCCGCCCGGCTTGCCCTGCTTGGGGTGCAACGTCTGTCGGAACAGAAATTCGGCCTGAAACTGCGTGTCGGAGCCGTCCCTCTTGGAGACATCCGGCAAAGAGGCCTGGATGTTCTCGTGTGCAAATACGAACTCTCGCCACGGAATTTTCTTGCGATGTTCGGCGGCGGCGGCCTGGCCCTTGCCGACAGCCTGATCAAAGATGCGGCAACGACCGATACCTACATCTTCCGTTCCCAGGGCGAGATTGAATTTCCCGATCTCGAAGGCCTGTCCTGCCGCTGGGATCCGCTGGTTCCGCAGAACGGCCAAATGCTGACTCTGATGGTGCAGACACGCACCTCAGACCCAAGGGCTCATCAGGAAACACTGGTCGCCATTCTTGGAGCCCTGAGACGCATTCTGAACGACGATCCCAGAAGTGCAGCACCAGCCAACCCCCACTCCATGCGGTTTCGCTGGCCACCGCGCGGGCTCTGGCTAGAAGCTCAGACTTATGCCCGTCATGGCAGTACGTTCATGCGTTATCTCGGAATTCTAATTCAATCTCGTATCCAGTACTGGTGTGAGAAAAACGATCGCAAGGCCGGCGACTACGATGCGCCGGAATACCGGCAGGAACTCAGAGCCAATACAGATTTTCGCAAATTCGATGATGTCTTGCGTATGGTTCTTGATGTCAGTGACACCCAGGTTGCCGCCATTGAAGACCTCCTGGCGGACGCCTACAAGGACGGCAAAATAATTTTTGGCACCCATCTGTCGAACCGTGCGCTCATGACCTGTCTTGTTTTCAGTCTCGCAAACAGCGAACACGTGCACTTTATCGATGGCTCTGATGGCGGATTTGCCTTCGCCGCCCGTGCGTTTAAACAGCGGGCAACGCAGGCTTTATCCTCATAGCACGAAAATCACTGCTAAACCGGCAAGAGGCTCTATCGGCCCCGTTGTTAAGCCTCTCCTGCACTATTTCTCGAATTCAAACTCTATCTGCTCTTCATTGCGCGCATAGTAAGCCATAAGTCCGGCACGCCATCGGGTATCGACAAAGGGCGTCCAGCGACCCCGTTTTCCGTCCCGAATGGCCCGGGCACGCCAGCGACGGCGTTCCTCCCGGGCTTCCAGAGTCGTACCGTTGATTTCGATAACCCAGCCCTCCGGACTGGAAAGCCAGCGCTTGGAATTGAGAACCGGATAGAGTTGTTTCTCGGAAATCATCCGCGGAATTCTCGCGCCTCCTGCACGAACTTTATGAAGAAAAACAATTGGCCAGCCCTAAACCGGTGACCAGGACATACTTAAGGCATTGCAGCCAGATGCCATGGATTCCAGGTTCAAACCTCTTCCAGGTCCCCCTCCTCGTTAACCCTCAATCCGGTTTTGCGCGCTTCCTCGAGTACCGATTTTGCCCATCCGACACGGCCGCCATCGCCGGTTTCCTCCTTGGTTCCGATAATGGCCATCAGATAAGCATAGCTGTCGCCCGCATTGCGAAAACCACGCAGAACCCCGGGGGGAAATGAAACGACGTCAAATTGATCAATCTCGATTTCCTGCTGATCCTCTTCGCCCCAATAGGCAACCCATTTACCGGTCAGGGGTACGAATATTTCTATGGTTTCATGAGAGTGCAGCGCCGCTCCCTTTCCTGGCTCGGCGCCAATATATGTAATCCCACAATAGCGCGCATCGGTAATCGTCGGATCCAAGGTCGGATCTTCGGTGACGCCGCGACCAATTACGTTGAATGTATCCCGTTCATGGGCTTCTATGCGTGTATCCAGATAGGCCTGACGCGAAGACTTCATTTCCTTAAACCGGGCGACGCGTTTAAGCATTTCTTCTTTGCTGATTGTGATCTCGTCCATCCTGTTCTCCTTTTTCTGCCTGAAGTCACGCCTGCCGACGATTTCAGACTCAATTAATTCCGTCGGTTCCAGTTGAGCCAATTCCGACTACAGCTGTCAAGAGACCCCGGCGATCTCCAATGGCCTCGAGCGCCATATCAGTTCCTTGGGTTTGATCTATAAAGAATTTGCCAAGGATGAAAAAGCTTCTTAACCTTGCAATTGCGTGCGAGGGATTTCTATTCCAAGAATGCGGAGTCAGATACCACCGCCATCGAGTTTGTTGAATAGTTTTGAAGCGAGGAGCAGTATCATGGCCCCCACCCATCCCAGCCAGCGACTGGAATTCAGCCCTATCACCAATCGACCGCACCTGACCCTGCCGAACGGGGATCGTATGATCTTCTGGGTCATTCTCGCCCTCGAGGTCTGGGATATCGAACGCGCCATGCCGCGCATGGTCCTTTCTCCGCCCCAGGGACAGCCACTGACACCTGACCATCCAAACTGGTCCTGGCACGAATACGGCATGCGGGTCGGGGTCTGGCGTCTGATGAAGGCATTTGAAGATTACAATATCCGTCCCTGCGTAACCCTCAATGCCCGCGTCTGCGAGGACTATCCTGTTGTGGCCGATGCGATCCTCGAACGCGGCTGGGAGTTCAACGCCCATTCCTACGACCAGATTGCGATGCACAAGGTCGACGATCAGGAAGAAACCATAACGAAATCCCTGGACATCATCGAAAAGTTCTGTGGCAAACGCCCCGCCGGATGGTTCGGACCGGGCCTGACCCAAACCTTCGACACCCTCGACCTTCTGGCCAAGGCCGGCATTACCTATATTGGCGACTGGGTTCTTGACGACCAACCGGTAGAACTAAAAACCGACCACGGCCCGGTGGTGGCCCTGCCTTACAACTATGAGATCCACGATATAGCCCAGCAGATGATACAGTTCCATGAGTCCGAGATCTATGAAAAGCGGGCCCGGGATTATTTCGACTGCATCTACGAGGAAAGCGCTGACAATGTGCGGGTCATGGCCTTAGCCGTGCATCCCTACATCTCCGGCTCGCCCCATCGCATCAAATATGTCCGGCGCACCCTCGATTATATTATGGGCAAACCCGGAGTCGTGTCCTGGGACGGGGAACAAATACTCGACTGGTATAGAACGGCAAAAGCCTGAAGCCATCCTGTGAAACTCTTATGTGAATGGGGAAGCAATGAACGAGCTTATCCGTAAAGGCGACACGATTGGGGCGATGGTTGCCCACGGACCGGAGTTTATTGGCGGTCAAAAAGGCGGCCCCCTCTCGGGACTGACCTTTGCCGTCAAGGATTTGTTCGACATTTCCGGCTTTCCCACAGGTGGCGGAAGTCCTGAATGGCTGGCGAGCCACGATATTGCCGCTCACACATCCCCACTCGTCTCGGCGCTGCTGGAGGCCGGCGCTGACTGCGTCGGCAAGACCGTCTGTGACGAACTTTTTTACAGCTTTGTCGGCGTCAATGTCCATTACGGGACGCCGGTGAATGTCAATAGTCAGGGGCGGGTTCCCGGCGGTTCTTCATCGGGTTCGAGTGCCGCCACCGCGGCCGGACTGTGTGATTTTGCCCTCGGCAGCGATACGGGCGGATCGGTGCGTATTCCGGCTTCCTTCTGCGGCGTATTCAGTCTTCGTCCGACCCACGGAGCCCTGGATCTGTCCCACGCTATGCCCATGGCGCCAAGTTTCGATGCTGCCGGCTGGTTTGCCCGGGATGCGGAAACCTTTGCCCGGGTTGGCCGTGTTCTGCTGCCTGAAGCCACATCGAACAATCCCATTGAACGCCTCCTGTTCGCCGACTTCCTTTGGGATCTCGCGGACCCGGAAATCCGCGCGCCCCTGAGCCCCATCACGGAAAAGCTGAAATCGCGTTTTGCAAGCGTCGAACATGTTGCCGAGATGCCCGGTGAGATCAGTGCCGCAGAAGTGCTGGAAGCCTTTCGTATTATCCAGGGCTATGAAACCTGGCGATCATTTGGACAATGGATCGAAGAAACGGATCCGAAACTTGGGCCGGGCATTCGTGAAAGGATGGCAATCGCCAGCAAAATCACACGGGATGAAATGGAGGCACAGGTTGAGGTGCAGGCCCGGGTTCGCGATGCCCTGGGCGGCCTGTTAACACAAGGTACGGCCATATGCCTGCCGCCTGTCGCCACTCTGCCACCGGAGCGCGATATCGATCTGACGACACTCGATCCGTTTCGGGCCAAGAACCTGACAATGGTCGCTTATGGCAGCCTTGCCGGATTTCCACAGCTAACGTGTACCGCGGCCCGAAGCCAGGATTGCGCTGTCGGAATCTCTTTTATGGGTCAAGCGGGCTCAGACCGGGCCCTTTGCGACCTCAGCCTCGCACTTGACGACCTCTGGTTCAAATATCCTGAAATCTAGCTATTTTCTGAGTATTGACGGGGAAGCACTCAACCGAGTGCCAGTTCCCCCAGGTAGACGCTTTTTCCCAATTCAAGGTCCTGGGCAACTTCACCGCCATCGCCCCCCTTGACCACAACACGGTAAGCCCCGCTTTCCGGTTCGAGTTGATCGAATTTAAACTCGCCAAAGATGTCCGACTTTGTCGTTTCCACCAGGGCATCGCCTTTGTGAAGTTCGACTATGACATCGGCGACACAATCGGTCACCCCGCC
>JANQOC010000379.1 GCA_028279265.1 Hyphomicrobiales bacterium | reverse complement strand
GTAATTCACATCACCACGTATATGTTTCGACGACATCACATCGTAAGCCCCGCCATAGGCTTTGCGGGTAATGACCGTGATTTTCGGCACCGTTGCCTCGCAATAGGCATAGAGCAGCTTGGCACCGTGCTTGATAAGCCCCCCATATTCCTGGGCCGTGCCGGGCAGAAATCCCGGCACGTCGACCAGGGTTACCAGGGGTATGGAATAGCAGTCGCAAAACCGTACAAATCGCGCGGCCTTTCGGGAGGCATCTGAATCGAGCACCCCGGCCAGGATCATCGGCTGGTTGCCAACGAAACCCACTGTCCGGCCCTGCATACGTCCAAATCCAACGACGATATTCTGGGCAAAGGATTCCTGAATTTCGAAGAAATCGCCCTCGTCGACGATTTTATGTACTAATTCCTTGATATCATAAGGTTTGTTGGGATTGTCCGGAACGAGCGTATCGAGAGACGCTTCTATGCGATCGGGTTTGTCATAGGGCTGGAGTTCCGGCGCTCCGGAAATATTGTTGGAAGGTAGAAAATCCATCAGACGGCGAACCTGCAGCAACGCTTCCAGATCGTTCTCATAGGCCTTGTCGGCGATGGATGACTTGGTTGTATGAATGGAGGCGCCACCGAGCTCCTCAGCCGATACTTCTTCATTGGTCACCGTTTTGACCACATCCGGACCGGTAACGAACATGTAGGACGTATCCTTCACCATGAATATGAAATCAGTCATGGCCGGTGAATAAACATCGCCTCCCGCACAGGGTCCCATGATGACGGAAATCTGGGGGATTACACCTGAAGCCTGAACATTTCTGTAGAATACTTCACCATATCCTCCCAGGGCCGCAACACCTTCCTGGATGCGGGCTCCACCGGCATCGAATAATCCGATAATCGGCGCACGATTTGTCAGGGCCATATCCTGGATCTTGATGATCTTCTCCGCATGGGTCTCTGACAGGGAACCACCGAAGACCGTGAAATCCTTTGCAAACACATAGACAGTACGTCCATTGATGGTTCCCCAGCCGGTTACCACGCCGTCCCCGGGAATTTTACTTTTTTCCATACCAAAATCGGTACAGCGGTGTTCCACAAACATATCGAATTCTTCGAATGAATCTTCATCGAGGAGCAACTCGATCCTTTCGCGGGCCGTCAACTTGCCGCGGGCGTGCTGGGCGGCAATCCGTTTTTCGCCACCGCCAGCCTGTGCCTCTGACCGTCTTCGTTCCAGTTCGTCGAGAATTTCTTTCATCGAAACACCTTTTTCAAATAAGCAATGCGCATCCTCTGCTGGGGTCATAACATGAACCACAACACATTTCGTGATTTTATACGATAAAGTTCAGGGCGTTAATGCCTTGAGCAGAAAACTGGCGCAATCAAATTCCGCCTTCCGGGCCTTTCGGCGAAGTGTCGCTTCCTCGTCCTGTCCCCATTTCGAGATTTGCCAGTCTTCATCAACATGGGCCGCTGTCCAGCAGGCGTCCTCGGACAGGCCGGACCGCGTCAGCACCAGGGCCAGGAAAGCAGACCCTGTCAGTGTTGTCGCGACATGTGCGGCACTGAGCGTAAGCTTGTCGAACTTTTCGACTTCTTTACGAAACCGATCGAGATCATCTTCCGACTGTTCAATGGAAATCAGCCCGGAAGCGGTATTGAGACGGATACCCAGATTTTCCTGCAACCAGGTGTGCACCGGGGACCAGTGTTTCTGTTGCAAAGAGACGAGCTCTTCCGGCTCTTCTGCAAAGTAGCAAATGAGATCCGAGGCTGCATAGGAGCAGAGTTCGTCGACGACTTCCGATTCCTTACCGGCCACAAAGTCCAAGGCGCTGTTGGCGATTTTTGTGACCCCCATTGTCCGGACGTCGATGTATTCCCC
>JANQOC010000370.1 GCA_028279265.1 Hyphomicrobiales bacterium | reverse complement strand
AGCATACTTGCGCGCTGCATAGCGAAGCCTGACTGAACTGACAAATCCGATGCAAATAAAATTGATTCCATGGCCCTTCTCTCCGCATCCTGTGATTTCATGAAATTTACTTCAAGTGTGGTAATTCAGATTGCAAGCCAGTTGATTGATACAAATCAACAGAGCGGCGTTTTCCGATCCTGTAAAACAGACCAGAACATTGACATTAGTGACAATAGACTCGATTCAGAATTCGGATACCGGTTACCCGTCGGCCTGGCCGACTTCAGGAAACTGAGCTGTAAAATGGCGCAAGGCCATCATAAGTTCCTGCATATGTTTGTAGTCGTTTCGCCGATAGGCATTCTGAATATCATCAACGATCATGTCGCGAATTTTCTCAGCACCCTGCTCCTGGTGAAGTAGGTAGTTGGCCAGAGCTGCTGCTGCAATTTCAGGAATGTGCTCGTGCTCTGCAATTGCCAATATGTGCTCTTCTTCCAGTCCGCACATGGCGAGGCAATCCTCAAGTGAAATCATCTTGACTTTCTCACCTTCTAATTGAATTCCAGAATAGGACGCGAAAGGGCAGGAGCCTTTGATTCAAGTCAAATGGGTCATAATTTCTCACTCAAAACAAACTCAATGGAAGATTGACGATCCGCCAACTTCCGAATCTTTCGCCGCTGTTGCTAGCTGCTGCTGATACGGATTCTGTTCCTGTTCCCTCAAATGGTTCTGCGGGTTCCGCGAGAAATTCGTGTGACTTGATATGTATCAAGACATGAATGCGACAATGGCGTTAATCAATCTGCAATCGGAAACTGTTCGCGAGTTCATAATGAACATATTGTTGATCGATGGACATCCCGATGTATCGGACAAAAGGTTCTGCAGGGCTATCGTCGCCGCTTATGAAAAGGGTGCGAGCGATGCCGGACATGACACCCGACGCATTGAAATCGCCAAGCTGTCTTTTCCCATTCTGCGTTCAGAGGCGGAATTTGAGGGAGAAGACTTAACGGACACGATACGGGCGGCCCAGGATCACATCAAATGGGCGAAACATATCGTTATCGTATATCCGTTGTGGCTCGGGACGATGCCAGCCTTACTTAAAGCCTTCCTGGAACAGGTTTTCAGACCGGGATTTGGCATTGAATCCACTTCCAAGGGTTGGCCCGAAAAACTTTTGAAGGGACGTTCAGCACGGATCATTGTGACGATGGGCATGCCTGCATTTATCTATCGTTGGTATTTCTCGGCGCACAGTTTGAAGAGTCTGGAAAGAAACATTCTGAAGTTTTGTGGGATCACTCCGGTGCGTGAAACAATTCTGGGTATGGTGACTGCGGTCACAGATGAAAAGCGCAAGTCCTGGCTGAATAAGATCGAAAGGCTGGGCGCTAACTGCCGTTAAATTACGATTGTAGAATTTTATCTTTTTGTAAAAAGGAACAAACCTGCCATGGCTGACTATGAACAAGCTCGTAAACGGGCCGTTGCAAAATTCGGATTGTATATACACGCCGCCGTCTATCTGGGGGTCAATGTATTCCTGATTATTCTGAATCTCGCCATAGATCGACAGAATCTGTGGTTCATCTGGCCTCTGCTGGGCTGGGGAATTGGATTAGTTGCCCATTGGGCAATCGTCTCACTATCTAATCGCCCAGGCAAATCCGTTCTGGACAGATTTGTAGAGAGAGAATTGCAAAAGGAACAAATAAAAAGCCCGGATTGATGGGAGAAACGAAGAAACCGGGCTCTTTCAAATTCGAAACAATTCAGTTGGATAGAGAAGCCGCTAATCAGCTGTCCACATGTCTGCTATAAATCCGGGCACACTTCCTTAGCAGCATCCTGAACTGCCGAGACGTGTGTACTAATTTGTTCGACCCTCCAGATATGGTTCACCTGGAGTCCACCGGAGAGCCGATATAACTATACCCCCTGATACTTGATCGCTGCCGATTCCGTCAGATTGTTTTCCACTTTTTTTACGCCGGAAAGGTTTTCCGCTGCCACCTGGGCCGCCTGTTTTTCGACTTCCGAATTGACAATTCCCCACATCTCAACCTCACCGTCCTGGACAACAACATTTATTGTCTGCAGGCCAATTTCGTTAAACAGCGTGTCCATCAGGGAGTCACGCATCGTCTGATCTTCGGAGGAGGCCGTCGTCGAAAGATCTTTGCCACCGGCAACGAGTCCGTGGAGCAGATTAGCGCGACTGACAATTCCGACTAGTTTTTCATCCCGTGTCACGGGTACGCGTTTGATATGTTTCTGCTCCAGAATTCGCGCGATTTCGTGCAAAGGCGTTTCTTCACGAATTGTGATCACGCCCGATGTCATGACATCACTCGCTTTCTTACCATGGGATTTGACATAGTCCCGCGCCTTCTTTTGTGTGGAAGTCAGTGCTTTGAGCCACCAGGAAGATCGGGCCTCGGTATCGCTTTCCACGCGCCTGATGAGATCGCCTTCACTGACAATCCCCAATAATAGCTCGTTCTCATCGACCACCGGTACTGCACTAATCCTATTGTTCAGCAACAGATTAGCAATTTCCTGGACGGTCGTATCGGGTCCGATGGTGATGACTTCGGTTGTCATTATTTGGGCGGCTTGCATTCGATAACTCCTTCGCTGGCGATATACGACTGATCATCGCAGATCATCAGGAATCGGACCTTGAGATAAATCAAAGGAGATTCACTTCTGATTTTGATTCAAATCAAAGATTTTGCGGCCTGTTCCCTTACTGTAAGTCATGGTCTTAACCTGGAATCGGTAACACCCATGTCTTTTAAAACCGTCTATGCCTATTTCACGACGCCCGCGAAAGCCGTGAGTACATCAAGAACAGCAGCGTCCGTTGCGAAACAGTTTGATGCCTTACTGGTCGGATGTCACATCATGTATGAACCGATAATACCGGTTTACGATCTACACGGTCTGGAAGTGATGCAGCCCGTTATTGAACAACAGCGCCAAATTCAACGTGAAAACGCGAATACGCTAAAGAAAATATTTGCAACCGCGGCAGACCATGCCCAAGTCGATCACGAGTGGCAATGCGATGAAGAGTTTCATTTGGAACACTCAGATATCATTTTTGACCGGTTGCGCGTCGCGGATCTGGTGGTTATCAGTGAAACAGAGACTGAATCCATCATGTCATGGAAAAATATTCCCGCCCGTATTGCTCTCAACAGTGCGCGACCTATTCTGGTTGTTCCGGTTTCCGATGAGAAGAAGGCGGAAACCCCTTTTAAACGTATAATTATAGCCTGGAATGGAGAAAACGAGGCCGTACGCGCAACATTTGACTCCCTACCGTTTCTCAAAGCGGCGGAGGATGTCAAGCTACTAACGATCAATCCAGATGAAAATGGCGAAAACTCTTCAAAGGCCATGACGGCAACCCTGAAGCGTCATGGAGTCGCGATTAAAAGCGAAGCAATTGTCGACGATGAATTGCCAACCTCAACAGTCCTACTCTCACAATGTAATGATTTCGAAGCCGATCTTCTGGTGTTGGGCTGTTATGGACGGTCCAGGCTTCAGGAAATTGTTTTTGGGGGTGTGACCAGAGAAGTTTTCCAGTCCATGCCACTCCCTGTTCTGATGAGCCACTGAAGGAATGGGGTGAACAAAATTAAACCACAAAATGTCGAATAACTTGGTCGGGAGAAAAACATGAAACCTGTTAAAACCTGGATTCTCATAGGCAATGGCAATCAGGCCCGTATCTTCCGCAACATGGGACCGGGGAAAGGCATTGAGCTGGTTGAAGGTATCCAACTGAATACGTTAACACCTCCGGATCGGGATCTTGTTTCGGACCGCCCCGGCCGAACTTTTGACTCCCATGGCCAGGGGCGTCATGCCATGGAACCGAAAACCACAGCCCATCGCCTGAGCAAGAAAAAATTTGCCCACGAAGTCATCGACCTTCTGCAGGCCCGGCTTGCCGAACGTGAGTTTGACCGGCTTCTCGTTGTGGCACCGCCGGCGATGTTAGGTGATTTAAGGGATCAATATACGCCGCAAATTCTCAAGTGCCTGATCGGCGAAGTCGACAAAGATCTGACCGCAATGCCAAAGGAAAAAATTCCGCAACAGATAGGGGATTTCATTGCAACCTGACTCAATTCTGAAAAAGCATAAAAAAGTGACGGACTATCGAAACAGTGCTGCACCCCTCGGTGTGCCGAAAATTTTGAGATTTACGGGTGCAACCATTCTGCTTATCGCCCTTTTGTTTTCCGTAAATCATTCATCACGCGCAGCCACAGACATCGAACGGGGCCGGCAGATCGCGGAAAACCAATGTGCCCGCTGTCACTCCATCGCACGTGAGGGAGACAGCCCCCATAAAGATGCGCCGGCCTTCAGAATCCTGTCGGCAAAATATCCCCTGGAACATCTGCAGGAAGCTCTGGCGGAAGGTATTTCAGTGGGACATCGCGATATGCCAGAATTTGAATTCAATCCCGATGACAT
>JANQOC010000356.1 GCA_028279265.1 Hyphomicrobiales bacterium | reverse complement strand
GTGTTTTCATAAACGGTGAGCAGAATTGTAAGCCAGGCGACGTTCTTAGCGTCCTCGTAACAGGCGCCGACGCCTATGATCTGTGGGGCGAGGTGAGCCACTGACTGTCATCGGTTGAACGCCCGAGGTCCGTTTAAAGACATGAAAAATCTCCAAACCAAATGGCATAAAACAGAGCCATGCTTCTCTGGTTGAGATTGGAGTTCCCGGTAGCACGTTGATTCGTAGATGTTTTTCTACTTATGCCAGTTGTTTCTCCAACAGCAACTGCAGCTTAATCCATCCACAACAAACCTGCATCGCTCTTCTTGTTATCAACAGTCCGAATCTGTTCTGATTTCACCGGCGGGTAGGGGCATTTCCTCTGGTTTGACACGCAGAGAGATAGGTTAGCAAAGGTTGGGGCTATGGCGAACTTCAGGACACATTTGGCGGTTGGAACGGTTGCGAGCGGCTTGCTGGCCAGCTTAACAACCGCTGCGGCTGTCGTGACAACGAATGTAGTGATCAGCCTGACACTTGCCGGTGCACTGGGAAGCGTCCTGCCTGATATTGATCTCCAGCGGTCCCGATCATCCCGAATCATCTTCTTTTTCCTGGCCCTGTTCTTGTCGTTCTGTTTCCTGTTTGCGTTTTCGTTCCAGTTTTCAATACTGGAGATGTGGGTATTATGGATCGGTGTGTTTGTTTTCGTGGGATTTATCGGCCAGTTTTTATTTCACAAGTTCGCCAAACACCGCGGCGTTTTTCACTCGATGCTGGCGGCGTTGGTATTCGCTTTTCTAACCGCGATTGTCTTTTATCAGGTGTTCGATGCCAATCCGGTTGTCTCCTGGCTTGCCGGTTCCTTCATGCTGTTCGGTTATTTCGTCCATCTGTGCCTGGACGAAGTATACAGCGTCGATTTTGACAATCAGCGGGTCAAACGGTCTTTTGGAACCGCACTCAAACTGATTGAACACCGCAGTGTGGGCGCCTCGACAGTTATGGGGATTGCAGCCGTTGGGACCTTCTTATTGACGCCGCCCATGGAGACCTTTTTTGGCGTCGTAGGGTCGCAGGACATCTGGATATTTCTCTGGGAAAAAATGCTGCCACCCGATGGTCATTGGTTTGGTATTGATGATCAAAGGTTAAAGGATGTGGCGACGCAGCTCTGGCCGAATAATGTCGCTCAGGATCAAATGGTCGACACCATGCCTACCGGCTCGATCACGGAACAGAAAACCACGCGGTAGTCGCGTTTATTCCTAATCCGTCGGACAGTCTTCGCACGTCACCTGGAGGCTTTTTCGCGGCCGCAGATAGTACGTGTCCGTTATATCCAACGTGTTTGGAATGAAGTACTGGAACAGCGAGTCATACTCGTAGGTGATTTCTGCAATAATGACACTGCTGAAGGGTTGCGTCATGTTGACATTCGGCAAAGTGTAGGGTTCTCCTGGCGTATCTGCCGTTGCGCCCCCATAGACATGAGACCAGGACACAGTTGTGTTATTGTCTTCGTCCGCGACGACGCTGGTCACTTTCATTTCCAACCGATTTGTTGTGTTAAAAGCATTTTGCTCCAGCGGATTGAGCAGGGAATCGGAAATATCGAAGATCGCGTCGATCGTATCCTGCGTAACCGTATCATTTTGCGCAACCAGGTCCGCCGTCGTGCTCGATAGTTGAGAGACACGACGATCCGCAGTTAGGGCCGTGCTCAATTCCACCGTTCCGATGTACATGACCACCATCAACGGTGCGATGTAGCCGAATTCGACGGCAGCAACACCACGATGATCTTTGTAAAACCTGATGGGACCCGCAATTATCTTTGCCAATGCACTTAATATTATCGCCAGACAATTCATGCCTAAAACTCCACGCAAATCAGCTATCTCTAGAAGGGTTCGTTTCTGAATGCCGCCGAGGCATTTATCAGCAGACTGCCGTCCGCCATATTGGATATTCCGAGGCCCATGATTTTATTCATCAGTTCCCACTTATAAAAGGCCCGCACAACGACGATCTCTTCCCCGACCCCCATGTCAAAATCATAGTTGTCCGTGAAATTGCCATCCGTATCGACCGGAGATTCCATGTTAATGTCAGCAAAGTCGGCATAGGTTTTGACTTCAAGCCGCAATTCTTCCATGCAATCGTTGAACGTATAAATTCGATCGCAGATATCCTGCTTGAACTGGGCTTCGGAGAAACCGTTCTCCTGAGCCTGTCCCGTGCGAATGAGCCGCGCCGATTCCTCGACAGCGTTTTCGACCATGAGCACACCGAAGAATGACAGTGCGACTTCGAATATTGCAAGTAGCAGGGCCAGAAACGGCATTGCAATGAAGCCGAATTCAACGGCTGTCACGCCGTTTTCGTCACGTCGGAAACGATACAGACCCAATCGGGATCGCCGCTGAGCGATTGGTCCTTGTTTTGGCAATTTACGCGCCATACGCACTCTCCAACCGATTAAAATTTTCTTTTATATCGAAAGGGAAAAGTAGCTATGAATAGCTTAATAATCCCTTTAGGAACGTGGTTACCGACGAGGTTCCGATGGACTTCTTCGTGCTATGGTTAAGGCAATTTAACGCTACCGGAACTTCAAAAAGTAAAAAGGGACAGGAGTTTTCCTGTCCCTCATTACGAATTGTTTCGACACTATAGTAAATGTGCAATTCTCTATTGAGCGCCGCCTTGTTTGGATTGTCCGCCTGACATGGAGAACTTAGTTCCCATGGCTTTGTTAACCGCATCGAAGTGAATGGGGTTATCACCAATAACCAGGGGTTGCTCGCAAACCGGCGTGCAATGCAGTGAGTAATGGGAAGCGCCTTTATAGACGGTGACCATTTGCGTGTGATCTTTTCTGACACTCACGCGCTGGTTAAGAATTTCGTTATCGTGCTTGTCGAGAACGATGAGATTTGTAAATCCGAAACTCTTACCAGTGACAACAAGCATTTTGCTGCTCTGTACGGAAACATCAGCCACAGAAGGATTTCCGAGGATAATCTGTGAAACCGGGGAGTCCAGGCGAACGATATGGGCTTCGTCAATTTTTACAAACATCTCATCAACTGCATGAGAAGATGTTGCCGCAATGACGGCCGTGCTGAAAATGGCGAAGGCAATAAACCATTCGCTAAATCTGGAGTTCAGGGAATTTGAAACGCAATTGTACATGACTCAGTTTTCCTTCAGGATAAATTTCACTGAGATTAAAAATGAAAATGGTGAATGAATTCCAAACAGAATTGGATAAATTGTAATTTTTCGACATCCTAAATCGCTAAAATATCGTCAATTGATCGCGGCCGA
>JANQOC010000323.1 GCA_028279265.1 Hyphomicrobiales bacterium | reverse complement strand
CGCAAAAGTGTGCCGAATGGTATGGCAAATTCGTTGACGAGTTGAAGCAGCAGAACTGGGAAAACGCGGTCTATGCGGCTGGTGTACTGAGCCACTATTTCACAGATCCAATTCAACCGTTCCACACCGGGCAGACGGATGCGGAAAACTCAATTCACCGCGCTGCGGAATGGAGTATTTCCAAATCATACAAGGAGATAAAAAGCCTTATCCCAATCGAAGCGCCGCAGAGTTTTAATATTAATTTTTCCAATTCTGACTGGTTACCGGAGATGGTTCGGGAGGGCGCGCGATTCTCGAACCGGTACTATGAATCTCTTATCGCACAATATAATTTCGATCTCGGCGTTGTCGATCCTCCAGCGGGTCTCACGGATCTTTCAAGGCGTGAACTCGCGGAATTAATCGATTATGCCAGTCGCGGGTTTGCCGTCATCCTGGATCGGGCCATAGAAGAAGCCGAGGTGCCGCCCCCGGACTTAAATCTGACCCTGAAGACGCTGCTTTCGGCCTTGAACATTCCCATTTACTGGGTTGTTAAGAAGATCGAGGACCGCGAAGAGAAGAAGATTGTTCAGAACATCTATGATGAATTACAGGAGACGGGCACAGTTGAACACAGCCTGCCCGAGGACGATAGAGTTATACGGGACCTGCATCGAAAAGAAATACTCAATCTCGATGAGAAAACGCGGACGCCCCGCAAAGAAAAAGATAAAGAAGCTCAAGCACAGGTCCATTCCGAGCCGAGCAAATTTGATAAGCGGGAAGGCACCGCTCGCAAATCCATGGAAGACAAATCAGGTTCGGAAACGAACCGTAAACCTCGCTTCTATTTGGAGTTGTCGGACGATGTTGAGAAAGCACCTTCTATTGGTCCAAAAACTGCCGATCGCCTGTACAAGGTAGGAATTATGACCGTCGCAGATTTGCTGAACGCGGATCCTGCCGACATCGCTGGAAAACTGGACCTTTCCTACATTAAGGAAGAAACGATTGCCGACTGGCAGTCCCAGTCACGGTTGATGTGCCTGGTGCCGGAACTCAGGGGTCACGATGTGCAGATTCTCGTCGCCTGCGGTCACCGCGAATCGAGCGATATAGCCGAGCTCGACGATGAAACCCTTTATTTGGAAGTGCTGGAATTCTGCGGTACGACCGAGGGAAAAAGAGTCTTGCGCGGCGGGCGGGAGCCTGATCTGGAAGAGATCAATCACTGGATATCGCTGGCGAAATCCGTGAATGAAAAAATAGCTGCGTAAAGAACTGCTTTCCCGGAATTCCGGTGGATTCTGACGCAGGTTGTTAATTTTTCAAAGGCATGTTAAGCGTAAAAAAGCTGAAATAAGCCTTACCGGGAGAGATCGCATCAGGCGGCGCCGAAGGAGCAACCACCCCGGAAACTCTCAGGCAAACGGACTGGTAAGCGCAATTTGGCTATCTGAAAAGTGGAATTTGTTTTTGATCGTCATAGTGAATGAAAGACAAATTCCCACCGCAGGGGCAAGGTTGGCGGATCGCGCTCAACCGGCATCTCTCAGGTCAATGACAGATGGGGTCGCGGACTTAGTCCGGTGATGTCGTTTGTCAATTTTCCAACAAATTGACGTCTCCGATAAGGTCGTTGTTGAACCCGGTTCGCTGATTGGTTTTTTGTAGCAATCAGCTCTTGGTCACAATCGGACCTGGCCGCAATTAAAATTAGATCTGGGAGACAGGAATGTCAGGTTTTGATGCAATCACGTCTGAGGGACAGGCTGAATTTCTTGGAAGACATGTGGGCCCCAACGAAGAAGAGCAGAAAGTGATGCTCGATATCATCGGCGCCGGCAGCCTTGATGAGTTGATGCTGAAGATCGTTCCGGAAGCCATTCAGGATAAGGGCGATCTGGATCTTTCGCCTCCGATGACAGAAGCTCAGTTGCTGGCCCATCTGAAACAGCTGGGGCAACAGAACAAGGAAATGATCTCGCTTATCGGTCAGGGATATTACGGGTGTTATTTACCGTCCGTGATCAAGCGCAATGTCCTTGAGAATCCGGGCTGGTATACGTCCTATACGCCCTATCAACCTGAAATTTCCCAGGGACGCCTCGAGGCTCTGATCAATTTCCAAACTCTCGTTATAGATCTGACCGGATTGCCGGTGACCAACGCCTCTCTCCTTGACGAAGCAACGGCGGCGGCAGAGGCCGTATCCATGATGCGGCGGCAGTCAAAATCCAAATCCGTAAAATTATTTGTTTCGGACAATTGTTTTGCCCAGACCCTGGACGTTATCAAAACGCGAACCGAACCCCTGGATATCGAGGTCATTGTTGGTGGGGAGGATAGCGATTTTTCCAAGCTGGATGTCTTTGGCGCAATTCTGCAATATTCCGGAGCCAACGGTGAAATCGTTGACTGGCGAGATGCCGTTCAACAGTTGCAGGCAAACGGAGCCCTGGTGGCCATAGCTGCAGATCCACTTATGCTGACGCTCGCAATGTCGCCAGGACAACTCGGCGCGGATATTGCCTTTGGTTCCATGCAGAGATTTGGAATTCCGATGTTTCTGGGCGGACCCCACGCGGCCTTTCTCGCGGCGGATGAGAAACACAAGAGAGCCATGCCGGGACGGATTGTCGGGGTTTCCCACGATCGCGATGGTCGCGTTTCTTACAGGCTAGCCCTCCAGACCCGCGAACAGCACATTCGCCGTGAAAAAGCGACGAGCAATATCTGCACGGCCCAGGCCTTGCTGGCCATATTGTCAGGTTTCTACGCGGTCTATCACGGGGCTGAAGGACTAAGAAATATCGCCGCCCGGGTTCATGGGATCGCAGCTCATATTTGTGCAGGCCTTAAATCCGCGGGAATCGCGGTCGAAAATGCGACGTTTTTTGACACGTTAACGATCAGCGTACCCGGAAAAGCCGCGCACTATCACGACAAAGCCAGGGATGCCGGCATCAATCTGCGTGAAATTGATGCGGATCGCCTCGGTCTGTCCGTGGACGAAACCACAGATTTATCCACATTGGAAATCATCTGGAGCTTGTTCGAACTTGATCCCAAGGAACTGGCGCCAAGTAAAGGGCTGCAGAAATCTCTGCCGGAGGCATTGATCCGGACAGACGAAATTCTTCAGCATCCGGTCTTTAATAAATACCGGTCTGAGACGGAACTTATGCGTTATGCACGCCGGCTGATGGATAAGGATATAGCTCTCGACCGGTCAATGATTCCTTTGGGGTCGTGCACAATGAAACTGAACGCGGCGACAGAGATGATACCCGTTTCATACTCCGAGTTTGCCAACATTCATCCCTTCGCACCCGAAAATCAGACCCTTGGATATCGGAAACTGATCTCCGAACTTGAGAGAATGCTCTGTGTTGTTACCGGGTATGATGCTGTTTCGCTGCAACCTAATTCAGGGGCACAGGGAGAATATGCAGGGCTTCTCGCCATAAGGAACTATCACCTCTCCCGCGGTGATAAAGATCGAATCGTTTGTCTGATACCTTCTTCTGCACACGGCACGAACCCGGCCTCAGCTCAGATGGTCGGCATGGACGTGGTGGTCGTCAAATGCGACGACAATGGAGATATAGACATCGATGATTTGAGCGCGAAAGCCGAGACACATCGGGAGAAACTTGCCGCGATTATGGTCACCTACCCTTCGACCCACGGTGTATTCGAGGAAAGAATTCGCGAGGTCTGTGACATTGTTCATGAAAATGGGGGGCAGGTTTATATGGATGGCGCCAACCTCAATGCGCAAATCGGATTGACCAGCCCCGGTTTTATCGGCTCCGATGTCAGTCACCTGAACCTGCACAAAACCTTCTGCATTCCTCATGGCGGTGGCGGCCCAGGTGTCGGGCCAATAGGCGTGAAATCTCATCTGGCGCCCTACCTTCCTGGGCACAAATTCTCAACGGATAAAGATCGGCAGGGTCCGCCGGTTTCAGCTGCGGAGTTTGGTTCCGCGGGTATTCTGCCGATTTCCTACGCCTACATTAAGCTCATGGGAGCGGCCGGGCTTGCGCGGGCAACAGAGGTTGCCATCCTCAACGCTAATTATATTGCCCACCGGCTCAAAAACCATTTCCCAATTCTTTACAAAGGCAGGAATGGTTATGTGGCTCATGAGTGCATTCTCGATCTGCGGCAAATCACCCATGATACCGATGTTACCGTGGAGGATGTCGCGAAACGGCTCATGGATTACGGATTTCATGCGCCGACAATGTCCTGGCCCGTAGCGGGTTCGCTGATGGTTGAGCCTACGGAAAGCGAAAATCTTGAAGAATTGGATCGGTTTTGCGAGGCCATGATCAATATTCGCAATGAAATCAAGGCTATAGAGTCAGGTAAATTTGGAAAAGAAAACAATCCGCTGAAATATGCGCCCCACACGGCCGAGGATATAACCAGTGAGGCGTGGGACAGGCCTTACTCCAGGGAAGAGGCGGTTTTTCCACCGCGATTCAGCCGCAGTT
>JANQOC010000318.1 GCA_028279265.1 Hyphomicrobiales bacterium | reverse complement strand
ATGACAGCAGGTCCGAGAATGACAACAAACAGGACCGGCAGGAAAAACAGAATCATCGGAACCGTCAGTTTTGGCGGTAGCGCCGCCGCTTTCTTTTCGGCTGCGGCCATGCGCATATCACGATTTTCCTGGGCCATGACTTTCAGACCTTGCGCAAGTGGCGTTCCGTATCTTTCAGCCTGGATCAAGCTCGCACAAACGGCCTTGACACCGGGCAACCCTGTCCGGGTACCAAGATTCTCATATGCCTTACGTCGTTCCGGCAAATAGGAAAGCTCGGCTGTTGTGAGTGACAATTCTTCCGCCAGTTCCACAGACTGTGTTCCCATTTCCATCGCCACTTTGGCAAATGCGGCTTCTGCGGACAATCCGGATTGAACGCAAATGAGCAATAGGTCCAGGGCATCGGGAAACGCGCGTTGAACCTTTTGCTGTCGCTTTTGAATCAGGTTTGAAATGAACATATTCGGGAGGTAGAAGCCTGCGATACCGGCCCCAAGTATAACGCCCACTTTCATGGAAAAGTTCAAACCGTGATCATTCACCAAGAATATGTATGCGGCACCTGCACCCAGCGTCACGAAGGGAAGGATGAATCTGAAAAATAGAAACGCGACAATCGGAGCCTGGCCGCGATAGCCGGCCATCGCCAGCTTATTCTTGGTATCCTCGGTTTCCAGTAATTGACGAAGGTTCAGGTTCTGCACAAGATCGACCATGTAGGTCTTGGGATCCTGCTTGAGCTTACCGCGGGAACCGTCGTCCAACTGCTCCAGACGCGCAGCGCGCATTTTTTCCCGTTCGGAAGATACAGCCTTGATTCTCTTACCCAGGTTTTCATCGCTGAAATAGGGAACCGCAATAGCTACCACCGTTGCGAACACAGCAACCGTTGTAAACAAGATGACAAGGAATTGCGGATTGTAGAACTGATTCAAGAAATCTAACATGGTTTCCCTTCGTACCCCACAGCGAAGCTAACTAAACTAGTAATCGAAATTGATCATTTTGCGCATCACCAGAACACCCATCAGCATCCAAAGTGCCGAACCCGCCAGCATGTAGTGCCCCAGCTGCTCCGTCCAAAGAAGCGATATGTATTGCGGCGTCGTTATATACACCAGCAACATCACACACAAAGGCAATGCCCCAATGATTGCCGCGGATGATTTGGCTTCCTGACTGAACGCCTGAATCTTTCCGTGAAGCTTTTTGCGTTCCCGCAAAACCGTGCTTAGATTTTGCAGCGTTTCCGCAAGGTTACCACCTGACTGCTGCTGAATGGTGACAACGATCGAGAGAAAGTTGACCTCGGTCAAAGGGATGCGGTCGTACATGCGTTCCAGGCCCTTGCCCAGGGGAACACCGAGCTTTTGCTGCTCGACAAGTTCGTTGAACTCGCCCTTCAGGGGCTCAGCAGCCTCGTTGGCGATAATCCTGATACAATCGAACACCGGGAGTCCGGTCTTAACGCCGCGGACGATGATGTCGATGGAGTTTGGAAACTCAGCCAAAAACTTCTTTTGCCGGCGCTTTGCCTTGAAAGACAGAATGAAACGCGGAAGCCCGACGGCAGCCGCAAATCCGGCACCGGCGGCAATATAAATTTTCACACCCGACAATATAAAGACGGCAGCGGTGACAATCGGAAAAATCAGAGCGCTGATGACATAGAACCACTTTGGATCCATTTCACTGCCCGCACGAAGAAGGCGCGTTCGCATCGTGACTTTCTTTTTGGCGTCTTTTTGCGCCTGGGCCCGGGCATCAAGCTCATTGATCGTATCTTCGACTTTTTTACGACGGTTGGCGGTCGTATTTTCACCGCCAGATCCCTTCTTTACATTGGGATTTTTGAGAGACTGAATTCTCTTTTCCTGTTTATTTGCACCGGACAAATAAGGAATGAGAACAATGTAAGCGACAGCGCCGATCGCCAGGGCAACCAGGACAATTGCGGCCATGAAAATGATTTCTGGACTAAGCAAAACTCTCTCCCATTTCCTCAACTTCGGCCTCGGCCAGGGCTCTCGCTAGCCTGTGCTCCTCGCCATAATATGCCGCCCGATCCCAGAATCTTGGACGGGCAATACCTGTGGAACGATGGCGGCCCGCTATCTTTCCGTTCTCGTCTTCGCCTGTAACTTCGTAAACAAAGATATCCTGCAAGGTCACAACCTCACCTTCCATTCCGAGAACTTCGGTAATGTGGGTGATTTTCCTTGATCCGTCTCTCAGGCGGCTCGCCTGGACGATGATATCCACCGATCCGGTTATCATTTCCCGAATCGTTTTAGCGGGAAGTGAGAACCCGCCCATCATAATCATACTCTCAAGCCGGCTTATGCATTCCCGGGGATTATTGGAGTGGAGCGTTCCCATGGATCCATCGTGACCGGTGTTCATGGCTTGCAACAAGTCGAATGCTTCAGGGCCACGAACCTCACCGACGATTATTCTCTCAGGTCTCATTCGCAGACAGTTCTTGACGAGCTCACGCATAGTGATTTCGCCCTCGCCTTCAATATTTGGCGGCCTTGTTTCCAGGCGAACCACATGCGGTTGCTGCAATTGCAGTTCCGCGGAGTCCTCACAAGTAATGATGCGTTCTTCTTTTTCGATAAACCCGGTCAGACAGTTGAGCAGGGTCGTTTTCCCCGAACCCGTACCACCGGAAATCACAACGTTACAGCGGCTTTTGCCGATAATGCTGAGGATCTCCTTGCCGGCAGGTGTGATCGAACCAAAGTTCACGAGCTGATCGAGCGTCAGCTTGTCTTTCTTAAACTTACGAATTGTGAGAGCTGGTCCATCAATCGCCAGGGGCGGCGCGATAACGTTCACCCGGCTACCGTCGAGCAGACGCGCATCACAAATGGGACTGGATTCATCGACCCGACGTCCGACCTGGCTCACGATACGCTGACAAATATTCATCAGCTGGAAGTTGTCTGCAAACTGAACGCCCGTTTTCTGAACTTTACCTTCAACCTCGATGTAAGTCGTTTCGGCGCCGCAGACCATGATGTCAGCAATGTCATCACGCGCCAGAAGCGGCTCCAGGGGACCAAAGCCCAGAACATCGTTACACACATCCTCCAGCAGGTCTTCCTGCTCGGATATGGACATCACAACATTCTTGATCGAGATAATTTCACTAACGATATCACGAATTTCTTCGCGTGCGGCCTCGGCATCCAGTTTGGCAAGCTGGGTCAGGTCAATCGTATCGATCAGGGCATTAAAGACCGTCGTCTTAACCTCGTAATACTCACGAGACTTGTTTGACTTCGAACTTGAGTCTTCAAGTGTCGATGCGACTTCTTCCTGTTCAAAACTGGCAACGGATTGAGCTGTTGTTTTGGGTTCGGCAACCGGCATTTGCGATGGTTCAGGTTGCACCTGCTGTACAGGTTCCTGTGGAACAGCATCTTGTTCAACCGGCTTCTGCTCGGCCGGCATTTCAGTTGCCGTGCTTTCGACGTTCTCCGATGCGGGTTTCTCTTCAACCGGCACCAAGCTCCTCTGATCCGTAGATGATCGCTTACCAAACATAGCTTTCGTAATTCCCCACTTAAAAAACGGTTACGTTATTTTTTCCCCAAACGGCCGAGGAGCGGACTGAGAAGTGAGCCTTTGCTGCTCTCCTCAGCCTCGGTATTCTGATGTGTCAGCATCCGTGCCAGTTCTTTAAACTGAGCCGCAGATTTTGCCTTGTTGTTGGTTTCTTCAATCATTTGGCCGTTGTTTGCAGCCATCCCGAAACTTTCCGGGTCAAACTGAATGACGGCGCTCGGCTCAATTTCAATCGCCTCCGCAAAGTCCTTGACTGAAATTTCCGGACGTTTCGGCATCCCCACCTGGTTCAGCACGAGATAGGGCGGGTTGTCGTTTTTCCTATATCCCCTGATGAGATCGATGAGGTTTTTGGCATTCCGCAAATTGGCGAGATCCGGGGCACAGGTAACGACGATTTCGTCGGCCTGAAGGATCATCATCTTTGACCACTTTGTCCAGACATGAGGCAAATCTATCACCGAATAAGGAATGTTCATCCGGATAATTTCGAGTACCTTTTCGCAAGCGTCTTCGCCCAGATCATATTCCCGCTCCAGTGTTCCGGGAGAAGTCAGAATACTCAGGTGTTCGGAACATTTGACGAGCAATCGATCAAGCAGCACCTCGTCCAGACGTTCGGGCGCGAACAGGGCATCGGCAATTCCGCGGATGGGATCCTGATTGAAATCCAGTCCCAGTGTCCCGAAGGGTAGGTGGAAATGGGTGATCACAACTTCGGATTTCAATATCTCCGACATGGCCCAGCCGACATTGTGGCAGATCGTACTTGAGCCGATCCCCCCTTTGGCGCCGATAAAAGCAACGCTCTGACCCACGGGCTTCGCCCCGGGTTCACTGAACAGATTGCTTATGGCCTCCATGACCTGGACAGGCTCAATGGGCGCAACCACATATTCGCTGACACCGCGTTCCAGGAGCTCCCGATAAAGCAGGACGTCGTTATAGTGGCCGATAACGATGACCTTTGTACCGGGATCACAGCTTTCCGCCAGTTTGTCCAGATCCGCCAGCATGGCATCCCGAGTCTTCGAGGACTCGAGAATAATAAGGTTGGGTGTGGGCGAATTTGCAAAATAGGCGATCGCGGCTTCAATACCTCCGGACTGGATGTTCACATGCGTTTTCATCAGACGGCGATCTTCTGATACCGTCTGCAAAACACCTGCCGAAGCTTCGTTTTCACAGAAGCATTGAATTGTAATCCGAGGTATCGGGCGTGCCTTTAACTCCTGATTTTTCTGATGAGCTTCCTGCTCTTCAGCGTTTTTTATTTCAGCAGCATCTGCCATATCCCACTCCGTGTTCAAATACGCTTATTAATTGCCAATTTCGCTAATGTTGCCGGCTTCTTCTTCAGAACTTTCAGAAACCGTGCTTTCGCCATTCACATAGGAATCCCAGGCGCGTGACCTTCTTTCAGAAGACCTCGGTGTCATGCCGCGGGG
>JANQOC010000309.1 GCA_028279265.1 Hyphomicrobiales bacterium | reverse complement strand
CTTCGGTCTGTCCGTATAGCTGCTTCAGATTTAGTCCCAGGGAGCGATAAAACGAGAAGAGGTCCGGCCCGATCGCCTCGCCGGCGGTATAGGCAACCCGGATATTGGACATGCCGAGCCGGTTCTTGAGGGGGCCATAGATCAATATGCCTCCCAGAAAATAGAGCAACCGGCCTGTAAACGGTACTTTCTTTCCGTCGAGAATAGGCTCGCCATATTTTTTCGCGACGCCCATGAATTTGTGAAAAAGCCATTTTTTGAAACCGCTCGCATCTTCCATTCGGATCATGACCTGAGTGAGGATGGTTTCAAAAACCCTGGGCGGTGCAAAATAGAATGTCGGACCAATTTCCCTGAGATTCTCCTGGGTCGTTTCCGGGCTTTCCGGACAGGCCGTGCAGAATCCGGCAACCATGCCCTGGGCATAGTTGAGATAATGATCGCCCACCCAGGCCAGCGGCAGGTAGGCGAGGGCCACGTCTTTTTCGGTGAGCTTATCGAACGCAACAGTGTCTCGCGCCGCTTCAATGCATCCCCGGGCCGAAAGCACAACGCCCTTGGACTGTCCCGTCGTTCCCGACGTATAGAGCAGGATACTCCTGTCGTCTCCATTGCCATCGGCGATCAACTGCAGCCACTGAGCTTCTTTGTCCGGGTTGTCGGCAACTGCCTTACGCCCGATTTCCTTGACCTGGTCGAAACGCAATAGCTCGCCATACTCCGGATTATCCTGGAGACCGCGGGGATCGTCATAGATTATTTTTTCAATTTTGGGCGTTCTCTCCCGGACCTGGAGAACCTTGTCAACCTGTTCCTGGTCTTCAGCAACCACGAACTTGACACCCGCATGATCAAGAACAAAAGCCAATTCATCGGCAACGGAATCCTGGTATGCGGGAACGGGAAGTGCGCGCAGGCATTGGGCGGCCGTAAAGGTCCAGTACAGTCTCGGTCGGTTGTCGCCGATAACGCCGATCGCATCTCCCGGACCGAGCCCAAGTTCTCTCAATCCAATGGAAAACAGCCGGACCTCGTCATAAACTTCTTTCCAGCTCCAGCTCTGCCAGATGCCCAGATCTTTTTCCCGTATAGCCGGGCGATCCCCAAATTCCCGGGCATTTCGCAACAGATATTTTGGAAATGTATCCAACGCTTCCGGGCCGGTACCGGCTGTATTTGAATTGTCGTGTGCTTCGCTCACTAACCCTTAATCCTGTCACTGAGCCTAAACCTGAATGGTTCACCGTTCATAAGGCTCTTGTCCTAAACTGTCCTGTCCCACAAGAAGTGCGGTATCCTGAAGCGTTGTCACGTCCTGCCGGTTCAAAATATCTCACCTGATCCAAGCGTCTCGCCGGTTCAATTGTCTCGTCTATTTGAACGTCCCATCGGTCCGGACAATTCGCTGGAGCGATCGCCGAGCCGTTGCCATCAGGAGGACCTGTTAAATCCGACCCTTCACCCAGTATTGCTGTCGCCACTTGTGCCGGTGGCAGCAAATATCGCCTCGACGGAACTGTGCAAATTTTTCCATTCGAGGACATGATAGGTTCGGGCATTGTGGGGCTGAGTTCATTCAGCTCCTCCCAGATATATTTTTATAGTTATGTATCAAATCTAATATTCACGAATGGTAACATGAACCACTCGGTTTACGCTTGATAGCATTTTACGCTCACACATTCTATGAGACCTTTGATCTAAGCTTCAAGTTTTTTGGAAGAAACTGATGCCGGCCCCTGTCACATCCGTGGCGACACGTTTCGATCTTGTTATCCCGTAAAATAGCGGGAATACTGCAGGGACTTCCGGCACGCTTCTATCGAATGGTTACGGAAAAATGCGACAATCTATGCCGAACACGAGGAATTGAATGGAAAGTGTCCTATGGATTTCGAATTAACAGAACAGCAGACGGCCATATACGACATGGCCCGGGGATTTGCAGAGGAAAAAATGCTGCCTCAGGCTGTGGCCTGGGATCAGAATTCCGTCTTTCCGGTTGAGGTTATGCGTGAAGCGGCGCAACTGGGCATGGCGGGAATTTATGTCGATGAAGACCTCGGCGGCTCGGGCCTGTCGCGCCTGGAGGCGACCCTCATATTCGAAGCCCTGGCGTATGGTTGTCCATCAACGGCCGCTTATATCTCCATTCACAATATGTGCGCGTGGATGATTGCCTCTTTTGGTTCGGAGGAACAGAAACAGGCTTGGGTTGCCGACCTCTGTACCATGAAACACCTGACCAGCTATTGCCTGACGGAACCCGGCGTCGGATCCGATGCAGCGGCGCTCAGCACGCGGGCGACAGCGGACAATCAGTCCTACACCCTTAACGGTACAAAATCCTTTATCTCCGGGGCAACGGCATCGGACCTGTATCTGGTCATGGCCCGCACCGGCGAAGACGGGCCGGGGGGGATCAGTTGTCTGCTGGTCCCCGGAGACGAAGAAGGTTTGTCCTTTGGCAAACTTGAAAGCAAAATGGGATGGAACACTCAGCCGACGGCCGAAGTGAGGTTCGACAATCTCCAAATTCCCCTTGAGAACCGCCTCGGTCATGAAGGCGACGGTTTCAAGATCGCCATGCAGGGCCTTGATGGCGGACGCCTGAATATTTCCGCCTGCTCCCTTGGCG
Source organism: Hyphomicrobiales bacterium (assembly GCA_028279265.1). Lineage (GTDB taxonomy): Bacteria > Pseudomonadota > Alphaproteobacteria > Rhizobiales > CAYWUX01 > JANQOC01. The sequence goes on along the minus strand of JANQOC010000309.1, from coordinate 5,343 downwards.
GGGCCCAGTTTGCCCTGGATAAAACCGTTACCTATCTGCAGGAGCGCAGGGCCTTCGGCAAGACCCTGGATCAGTTCCAGGCGCTGCAGTTTCGGGTCGCCGATATGCAGACCGAACTGCAGGCCGCCCGTATGTTTCTCAGGTTTGCCGCCTGGAAACTCGATCAGGGGGTCACCGATGCCCGTGTCTATTGCGCCATGGCTAAAAGGTTCGTCACCGATGTCGCGTTCCGGGTTGCAAATGAAGCCCTGCAACTCCACGGGGGTTATGGATATCTCCAGGATTTCGGGTTGGAGAAAATTGTCCGCGATCTTCGCGTTCACCAGATCCTGGAAGGAACCAACGAAATCATGCGGGTGATCATCGCCCGTGATATATTTCAGAACAAGTGAACTCCGGGCCTGCCCAATCGATTGCCGCCTGAAGTCTTTGTCCAGCAATAAAGGTTAGCAAAATGTCTGATCCCACAACCTCCGACACAAAAGCTTATGTGTTCGATGCTTATGGCACATTGTTTGATGTGCATTCAGCCGCCGGCCGACTGTCATCGGAGATTGGCCCCGAAGCAAGCCGCCTGTCCCAGATCTGGCGCGACAAGCAATTGCAATATACCTGGATCCGGGCGCTCACCGGTCGGCACAGGGACTTTGAAGCCGTCACTTCCGATGCTCTGGATTTTGCGGCAGCGGTCGTTGGCGGTATCGCGCCGGAACTCAAATCCAAGCTGATGTCCGCCTATATGAAGCTCGATGCCTATGAGGAAGTTAAGGGCGTGCTTTCCGAGCTTAGATCGAGAGGCGCGAAACTGGCGATTCTTTCCAACGGTTCCCCAGTGATGCTGGAAGCGGGTGTTAATTCATCCGGGATCGGGGATCTACTGGATGCAAATTTATCAGTGGAAGAGGTTGGGGTTTTCAAGCCCGCCCCTGCCGTCTATCAGCTGGCGGTGGACAGCCTCGGCATAGCGGCACAAGGCATTTCTTTCCAGTCCTCCAACCGCTGGGATATTGCCGGGGCCAAAGCTTTCGGATTTCGCACCAACTGGATTAACCGTTTCGACCAGCCGGACGAGTTCCCGGATATGCCCGCAGACCGGGTCCTGTCCTCCCTGTTACCGCTGCTCGAAGGTTAGGAACCGGTTTCGATCCCGGATTGGGGTAGGCTTCGATTGCCGCTTCGGATGCCGTGCAGGTCACTTCTGCCGCAGCTGGAAGCTGAGCGCAGCGGCTATGCAAAGGCCGACGGTGGCTGTCAGCGATGCCAGGAAGAAGCTGCCCGACAAATCAAACATAAATCCTGCAAACAGGGGACCGATCATTTGTCCCGTTCCGAATGCCAGGGTCATCCATCCGAGAACCTTGCGCGGATCACCGCGGGCCAGGCGCCGGGCCTCGATCAGTCCGAGGGCCGTGATGCCCATGAATGTCCCGCCAAGAAGGACAGCGCCGGTGAGTATGAATAAAGTGCTTTCGCTTGTAACCGTCAGAGCGACGCCAAACGCTTCCACCAGACAGGCCAGGGCAAAGCTGCGGTCATTGCCAAGCTTCTGACCCACCCGGCTCCACAGGTACACGGAAGGAATTGCGGCCAGCCCGACCGCCGTCCAGACAACAGGTTCGACAGGCTGAAGCGTGGGGGAATCGCGCACAATCGTCGAGATGAACGTCGCCGTGATGACATATCCGAAACCAAAAAGTCCATAAGCAATGATCAGGCGCAGCAGTACAGAATTGAGTCCGCCGGTTTCTGTGCTTTTATTCTCAAAAGGCGTATCCGGTGAGGCCGGGATCAGGCCCATCACCGCGAGTAGCAGAACCAGGGAGATGATGCCGCTCCCAAGCCACAGGGTTTCCCAGTCTGTTCCCATGGCCGCCAGAACGGCGACCAGAATCGCCGAGAGTGTGATCCCCAGTCCCACCCCGCCGAAATGAAGTGCGGAAAAGCCCGGTCTTCCACTTGCCGCCAGGCGGTCGAGGACAAGGGCTGAACCGAAGACCAGCATAACCGCGCTCGCCAAACCGCCAAGAAACCGGATGACCACGAAGAGTGCAAGGCTTGTTGTCAGTCCCATGACTGCCGTTGTCAGGGCGCTCACGAGGAGCGATAGAAGCAGCCAGGTTCGTTTTGACATCTGGGTTTGGAATAGTGCGGTCAGGAGGGCACCAATGAGATAGCCCAAAAAATTTGCCGAGGCGATCAGCCCGGCATTGGCCTTGGAAAGATCCAGGTCCGCTTCCATGAAAGGCAGTATAGGGGTGTAAACAAACCGGCCGATGCCCATGCCTGCGGCCAGGGCCAGCATGCCGCCGAAAGCGACAAGGTGGGGACGCGATCCCGCCGGAGCGGCGTTCATTCGGTTCTCCGTGCATCTGAAAAACTCGATACGAACAAGTCGGCGGTCCGCTTAATGTCGACGCTCCAACTCGGCATCCAAATCCCGTGTCCTAATCCCATGTCCTATTGATGTACGGCATTAACCTGTCTAATTTGACGGTTAACCTTAACGCCGAGAGACAATCCCACATCAACCCCATAAAGAGGTCGCTTGAGTTGCCTGCACCCTTATCGCAAATAAAACCGGTTATGTCAGCTCGGGAACTGGATGAATTCCTGCGTTCGGAGTTTCCCCAGGTCTTTGCGGGAGATAGACGTTTCGAGATATCCGACATTAACTCACCGGAAATCGTGATGAAAATGGAAACCGGACCGGACGATATCCGGCCCGGCGGCACCATATCCGGGCCGACCCTCTTCACCCTTGCGGATCTGGCCGCCTATGTCCTTATCCTGGCCCACATAGGGCCTGTGGCCCTTGCGGTCACCACCAGCTTGAACATTAACTTTTTGCGCAAGCCGGAACCCGGGGGATTGATTGCGACGGCAGGTTTCCTGAAACTGGGCAAGCGACTGGCAATCGTCGACATAAAGATCGAGTCTTCAGGGGGAAAGGATATCGTGGCCCAGGCTGTTGCCACTTATTCAATACCGCCGAACAAAAATTCAACCTGATACGTCCGGTTAGTGCTTAAGACTAAGTCTTGCCGGTGAAAATTTGAGCACCCACCCCAGTTTCGGAAAATCCGATATCTTATTATACGAACGTTCAATTTGGGAACGGTGCGCTCGGACTGGTAACCAAACTAAAAAAAAGCTATTTATTAGAATTATTGGCACAGGCACACTTGCCAACGGATTGCAAAGCTGGCTAGTTAGAAAATCGGCTTGCTTTCACGCATGCCAATAACGGCGGCTGTCATTCGGTTGCGGGTCAAGGAGACGCAGCAATCGGCCGGTTGCCAAGTACTGGAGGTTTGCAGGGAGAGGAGAAGATTCAGCTTACCGTGTCGAAGATTGCACAAAGAATTCGGTTTCCTGCAAAAAAACGATAACTTGTTAACATCAATTGATGGGAGAAAAATATGAAACAGTTGAAGACACTTGCAATTGCAGGTGTGGCTCTCGGTTTCACAGCTGCCGGTGCATTTGCGGCAACGCTGGACGACGTTAAATCCAAAGGACACATCGCCTGCGGTGTATCCGGTGGCGTACCCGGATTTTCGGCCCCTGACGACAAAGGTCAGATGAAGGGTATTGACGCAGACGTATGCTATGCTCTTGCAGCCGCCGTATTCGGCGATCGCGGCAAAGTCAAGTTTACCACACTGACCGCGAAGGAGCGTTTTACAGCGCTAGCGTCCGGCGAAGTTGATGTTCTTTCCCGGAACACGACCCACACCCTGCACCGGGATACGGCGCTTGGCATCGATTTCACTTACTACAACTATATCGATGGCCAGGGCTTCATGGTGAAAAAGGATCTGGGTGTAAAGAGTGCTAAAGAGCTCGACGGCGCAGCCGTATGTGTTCAGGCCGGCACCACCACCGAGCTGAACCTCGCAGACTTTTTCCGCAGCAACAATATGAAATTCAAGCCGGTGGGTTATGAAACTTCAACCCAGACCCGCGAAGGATTTGATGGCGGTGCCTGCGATGTGCTGACATCCGACAAGTCGCAGCTCGCGGCCCTTCGAACCGAGCTTAAGAATCCCGATGGCGCTGTCATTCTTCCGGAAACAATTTCCAAAGAACCACTCGGACCTGTTGTCCGTCAGGGTGATGACCAGTGGGCCAATATTGTTCGCTGGACGCTTTATGCACTCATCAACGCGGAAGAGCTCGGTATTTCATCAAAAAATATTGATACTCTGAAAACCAGCGAAAATCCCGGCATCAAGCGCATCATCGGCAGCGAAGGTTCTATGGGTAAAGACCTTAGCCTGAACGCTGACTGGGCTTACCAGGCGATTAAGCAGGTCGGAAACTACGGCGAAATCTATGCCCGCAATGTTGAGCCCCTTGGGCTGACCCGGGCTGGAAGCGTTAACGATCTGTGGACCCGAGGCGGCGTCCTTTACGCTCCTCCGATACGCTAGTACACTTTATCAGAATGGCCGGAGAAAATTTTCCGGCCATTCCTTTATTTTGGTTTTGAAGTCGTTTGAAATTAGCTTGCCCGGCAGTGGGGACCACGTGGGTTACAGCTAAAGGTCGGTTTTAGTGGCTGAGAAAACTCGTATCCCATTACACCGCGACCCGCGGGTTCGTGGAATTGTTTTCCAACTTGTCGTCGCGGCCCTGGTTATCTGGTCTCTGGCAACAATTTTTTCCAACACCGTCAAGAATTTGCGGGAACGGGGTATCCAGACCGGGACGGATTTCTTCAATGATGTCGCTCCTTTCGGCGTTGGCTTTTCACCCTTCATCGAATTTAAACTCGGATCCAGCACATATTGGGATGTGTTCCTGATCGGTATCCAGAACACAATCATTGTCAGTGTGCTCGGTATCATAGCTGCGACACTGCTTGGGTTCTTTGTCGGTGTGATGCGCCTCTCCCCGAACTGGCTCATATCCCGGTTCGCCCTGATTTATATCGAAGTCATGCGAAATATCCCGCTGCTGTTGCAGATTATGTTCTGGAATTTCGCCATCTTCCTGCCGTTACTGCCCGGACCGCGACAAAGCCTGCAACTCGGAGAAAGTGTTTTCCTGAACAGTCGCGGCTTTTATTCCCCATTGCCCGTTGTCGAAAATGCAACGGGAACGCTGATTGTTGTCGCTCTTGGCATTGCAGGACTGGTGGGGACCTATCTGTTAAGGCGCTGGTCCAAAAGGCGCCAGGACCTGACAGGGCAAACATTTCCCGCTGTTCCCGTGGGTCTGCTTGCAACCCTGGTGTTGATCGTTCTCGGACTGTTTGTCACCGGCGGTCCCATTTCGCTCGAATATCCCGAGCTTTCCCGCTTTAATCTGTCCGGGGGTATGGAGTTCCCGCTGCCATTG
>JANQOC010000299.1 GCA_028279265.1 Hyphomicrobiales bacterium | reverse complement strand
AATATATCCACTGTTTCAATTCAAGCCGGTAGCAGGTATTGCTACCCTATGAATTCTCCCAATCAATCAGACAATCCAGATTCGGACAACGAAGCGTCTACTTCCAAAACCAAAACGGCAGCGGGCGATAGCAGTCCCCTGCGACCCGCCATTATTGGTTCCCTCTATATGGTCGGTGCCGCGATAAGTTTTACGGGTCTCGACACGGTGATGAAATTTCTAGCCGGAAGTTATGACTTCTGGTTTCTCGCCTGGGCGCGAAGTCTCGCCCAGTTTGCGTTTATCATGGCCATCGTTCCGTTTTTAGGTTTTCAGAATGTTTTGCCCGTTCAACGACCAGGCATCCAGTTTGTGCGAGGCGTTTGTCTTGCTGCTGCTACGCTGGCGATTTTACTGTCACTCAGGGAAATGGCTTTGACCCAGACCTATGTGGCCCTGATGACAACACCACTGGTTTCGGTCGCCCTATCTCCCTTAGTGCTGGGGGAGCGGGCGACTTGGGGGCAATGGTTCTGGATCCTGCTTGGATTTGCAGGAACGGTCATTGCCCTGAATCCGGCCGCACCGGAAATTGGTTCGTTTCTACTTTATGCCGCAATGATGGCGATCTCGCTGGGGACTTATCATGTGTATACGCGGTTGGGTTCGAGAACCGAAAGCAACTATACCCAACTCTTTTATGTGCTGGTTATTGCGCTGGTGCTGACGACGCCGTTGCTGCTGATCGCGGAGGGTGGACTTCCCCTGGAGGGATGGTTGCTGATATTCCTTGCCGGTGCATTTGGAACAGCCGCGCATTTCTTCATCACGTTTTCGTTCAGCTATGCCACCCCGGCTGTGGTGGCGCCCATGTGGTATACCCAGATCATTTGGGCAGCCATAGCAGGGTACATAGTGTTCAATGAGATCCCGACAATTGGGATTATCGTTGGATCAATCATCGTCGTGATCAGCGGACTTGCGACCGTGCGAACAAATTCCCACTAATCGGTGTTCCGCAAATGCAAGCTTAGGTCGGCGAAAACCGATAGACCGGTCTGCCTGCAACGATCACCGTGTTAATGGTCGGAGCATCTGTTCCAAATCCGTCGACGATCAGAATATCCGCACGTTTCCCGGCTTCCAGCGAGCCCCTGTCTTCTAGACGTGCCAGCTCCGCGGGATTCCTGGATATAAGAGACCAGGCCGCCACCGCATCGCTGACCCCAAGGTGCACCAGTTTCGAGGCCGCCAGCAATTGTGACGGGTAATAGTAGTCCGACGCCAATATTGTGCAGAGTTGTTCCGACACCGCTTTTGTTGCATCGAGCGCCCCATTGTGACTGCCTCCTCGAACTATGTTCGGTGCGCCGAGAATCGTATGTTCATTATGCTGACGGGCATTCCTTGCCGTTTCGTATGAAAGAGGGAATTCACTGGCGTGGACTCCGTGGGATCGATAGGTTTCACGTTGAGTTGGCGTTTCCTCGTCATGGGCCAGCAACACGGCTCCCCTTTTTGCCGCTTTTCCGGCGACTGAAGCGATGAATTCGGGCACTTCATTGCGGCGAGACCAGGAAGATTGCATTAGATCCTGGTAGGCTTCGGGCGTTATTCCTGTCCGTTCCTGCATTTGCGCTTTTTTATGAGGCGGCCAGCGTTCTTCGGCAAGTTTGGTCGTGTGATCGTTGAAAGCGAACAGGGTCGATCTATTTTCGCTGATGAGATCGACGGCGGCTTCCGCCTGATCGAGAGCAAATGTTTCCCATCGTATATGGATGTACATGTCAGAGGCGTAATTGACCTGCGACCGCCCGACGGCTTCACACAATATTTTTGCCCGATCCAAACTCCGCAATCCCGGCTCCCAGGATACGGTCAGACTGTGGAATGCCGTCGTGATCCCGTTGGCGATGAGCTGATGGTCGGTTTCGCGAAGGGCGACGTCAATGGGGAAAGCAACCCGGGGGCGAGGCATCAAAATGCGTTCAAATCCATCGCCATGCAGGTCGACAATACCCGGAAGCACATACTTTCCCGCCGCGTCAATGATCTCTCCCTGCTTCCCTCCATGAGCTGATATTTTGCCGTCGGAAATGCAAACCGATGTATCGCTGATGCCCGAAGGAGTCAGCACTTTGCCGTTTATGATCGTAAATGGTTTCATCCGCGCGCCGTGATCCTGCTTCAGTCCTGGGGAAAAATAAACTCGACGGAATCGAGTGGCCAGCTCCCCTGGCTGAATTCGATCCGGTTGCCATCGCTGTCCGAATTCAAGGATTGAGAGCGTATCAAAGGGGCGCCGACTTCCAGCTGCAAATGCCGCGCTTCATCATCCGTAGCCCGCCCGCCGGAAACACGGGTCTCGACCCTGTGATATTCTTCGATACCATGTTCGCCGTAGACCTGGCTGACGGACTGGTTGATCTTGTAAATCTTATTGAAATTCGGAAACCGTTTTGCCGGCATCCATTTGAAATTCAAAAAAGCCGGCTTACCACCGATAATCCGAATTCGCTTTATGGCAACAAGACGTGTTCCCCGTTTGATTCCGAGCTTTTCCGCAATATCGGCCCTGGCGCTGACACGGGATACGGACAACGTCTTTGTTTCAACCGAATATCCATGGGTGGCAACATTTTCTATGAATCTGCGGCCGCTATTTATTTCATAGCAGGTCGGTTTCGCATTAACGTAGACCCCCGATCCTTTTCGTGCCGTCACCAGACCTTCCCGTTGCAGGGCGTCAAGGGCACGTCGCACGGTCATGCGCGTGACGGAGAAACGACTGCAAAGCTGCTTTTCACTGGGAAGGCGATCATCGTCCGCCAATTCGTCCGTCAGAATTTCGGATTTCAATGTCCTGTATATGGAGAGCCAGGGGGGAAGCTTATTTTCCTTTTGCGCGGGAATTGGGTTCTGATGAGAGGGTGACATCGATCTTATGAATCCGATCCTTTGGGTCTAACAATGTCCCATTTGGGTTTAACAACCAGGACTAGTTTAGCCCTGTAGATTCATGTCATGTATGCTGTGACCGATCAACCGAATAGTTGATCCCGTTCCATGCGAGCAAACGAAAATTCTTTACTTTTAAGGAGCCTGAACAACAACGTTTCCTCCGAAGAGGGACAAGTTGCCATGAGCCCGGCGAGATCGCTCGTCCGGTAACTTAGTTCAGGGAGTTCAATTCCGGGAAGCCATGGATGTTCTTTTTCGCCATCTGTGGAAAGCGATGGCCGACCAAATTATTTCAATGACCCCAAAAGGCCAGGCGCCTTGCAAAAATCCATAAGCGGCAGCCAACAGGCAAGCTCCGGAAAATGCCAGAACGAACCAGTGACTCCGATCTTCGAGTGCGTAAAATGTCAGCATGGCCAGCACCGAAGCCAGCCCAAACAAAGATAGTGCGTCCAAAAATCCTCCTTTCAAAAACCACATTTATATTTCGACAGGTTTCAAAATCGACCGCGTATAACTAGCACGTTCACAGAAACTCGATCCAGCAGAGGTCTCGGCATGATTACAACAAAACGGGTATTAGAAACGAGTGCCATCCTGTTTATTTGTTCCGTTTCGAGCAGTGCGGTTTTTGCGCAAAGCCCGTCGGTGAAGATATACGAACGCGGAAATCAGAGATGTATTGAATCCAACGGTGTTCCCAACCACCAAATCGGTCAATTCCCGAATTCGGGCAACCCCAATCGATTTCGCACCCAACAACTCAAGTTTTGTTTTGACAAAACGCCCCGGAAAAATGCCAATCCGACCAGGGGAACGCCCAATGTTGGCATAGCTCTCAATGGTATCGTCATCCGGCCCGGTACGGCCGACTGGTATGACGCTTCGACGCGGCGGGGTTTTAGCCGGAATCGAGCGTCGGGCTGGAACCTGGAAGGTATGGGCTCTGCGGAGTCGCTTGGTATAGATGAAAATAATGCCCATGTAGATAATAGGGGGTTGTATCATTATCATGGCAAGCCGGTGGGACTCCTTAAAGTCAGTAAATCCACACTTGTCGGTTATGCCGCGGATGGTTTTGAAATTCACTATGTCGGAAAGGACGCCAAACCGAGCTATGTTCTCAAGTCCGGAACGCGGCCAACAGCTCCGGGAGGCGCCTATGACGGTCGTTTTGTCCAGGATTGGAAGTATGCAAAGGGGTCCGGAAATTTGGATGAATGTAATGGTGGTATGATCGACGGTAAATTCGTCTACTTTGCAACGGACAGCTATCCTTTTTATCCCCGATGTCACTGGGGCAATGTGAGCCAGGACTTTGAGCGACGCGGACCCCGGAACGGCGATCGACGAGATCGCCGCGCCGGTAGAGGTCCCCTGGTCGGAGCGGCGGCAGAGCTTGGTGTCTCGGTGTCCGAATTACGGGATGCGGTTGGTCCGCCCCCACCGAATGTCGAGCAGGCGGCAAAGAAGCTGGGTATCCCCGCCGCCCGAATTCGCAGGGCCCTAAGAAACAATCGGCCTTAGAGGCTATTGTTTCCGTGTCCAACACGGGAAGCATGTTGCGACACAGTTCTCAGGTAAATTTCAGGACTCCGAACTTATTGGAAAAACAAGTTCCTCATCGGTCCAAATCCTGAGGTCTTCAGAGGCCAGTACAAGTTCGACAGAAAAATTTTTGACCGCGACGGATTCTGATCCGTGGAATAACTCAATAATTTTTCCAGCCTGTCGCCGGAGCGGTTCAAATCTGGCTTTCAATATTTCATAGGGTCGATCATCGCCCAGCTTTTTTTCATCTGAATCGAAGGAAGTGAGGCGGGCAGACTCATTGCGGCTCTCAATTTCCAACTCATAGCGGACACGAACAGCATTCTCCAGGGCTGCGAAACGCAAGTATTTCAACAAATCAGATTTCGTTTCAGTTGGAAGTGTCGGCATAATGTCTTGCAAACAGATTTTGTGGCACCAGGAAGAAGCAATTTCGCAATTTGGCTATGTCAGGGGACCAGGATGGTGGTCCCGGAAACACGTCGCTCCTCCATGTCCGCGTGCGCCCTGGCCGTATCCTGTAACTTGTAGGTCTGATCGGCAAGAGCTTCGATATGACCGGCGATCACGGCTGAAAATACGGCCTCCGCTGCCTGATCCAGCTCCTGACGTGTAGAAATAAAATGACGAAGGGATGTGCGGATAAAGCGGATGGAACCGGCTTCCATCAGTATATGTGGATCTATCGGCTCTAGCCGGCCGGATAAATCGCCAAAGGCAACGAAACTACCGCGGACTCTGAGGGATTTTAGGGACGGCACAAAACTTTGCTGACCTATCGGATCGTAGACCGCATGGACACCGGTTCCCCCTGTAAGTTCCAGCACTTCCTCATCAAATGCCGGGTTTTGACTATTGATTACGTGATGGCAACCCACGTCCAGGGCCAATTGTTTCTTGTCATCCCGACTGACGGATCCGATGACAATTGCGTCCATATGTTTCGCCCACTGGCAAAGAATTCGGCCAACACCACCGGTTGCGACATGGATGAGAACATGATCTCCGGGTTGCACGGAATAAGCCTGATGTAACAGGTAATAGGACGTCAGTCCCTTGACCATGATCGACGCCGCCTGCATTTCGCTGATCTGATCCGGCAGTTTTACGACGCGTGCAGCGGGAATGAGACGCGCTTCCGCATAACCTCCGAGGCCACCCATACCGTAAGCAACCCGGTCTCCGATTTTGAGCTGTTCCACACCGCTTCCGACCGCTTGCACTATTCCGGCAGCTTCACGGCCAAGTATGACCGGAAAGTCGGATGGTGGAAAACTTCCAGCGCCCTGCCGGAGCAATATTTCGTTGAAATTGATACCGATAGCCGTTTGTTCGAGCAGAATTTCATGGGCTTCCGGATTGCCAATTTCCACGTCTTCGACCTTCAGAACATCGGGCCCGCCAAATTCGTAAAGCCGAACAACTTTTACCATAGGGAGTACCTGCTTTTTGGGTGAACGTTTACTTCTGGTTTATTAATCCGGTTCGGCTGCAATTCTTCCGAGCGTTTTAACACACGACACCGCCATTCGGTTGCAGGAGCTGGCCATTAATAAAGCCCCCCTCTTCCGATACCAGTAATGCAACCAGGGCGGCAATATCCGACGGATTACCAAGACGGTTCAAGGGCGTTTTGGCTTGCAAGGCCTCCAGACCGGCTTCCTGCGCTTTCGTTTTTACTTCTCCAACTATCGTTCCCGGCGAAATCATATTCGTGGTTGTTCCGAGTGGGCCAAACTCCTTGGCCAGCGCCTTGGTCAATCCCCATGCGGCATGCTTGGATGTCGTTACATGAGGTTTACCGGCATATCCGGCCATCGCATTCATACCCGAAAAATTGATAATTCTCCCCCATTTATTGTCGACCATTCCAGGCAGGCATTCACGGGCAAGCCAAAATGCGGACTTGTAGTTAACATTCATTACCCGTTCCCAGTCTTCTTCGCTGATCTCCAGGAAGCCGGCATTGGGACGAATGGCGGCGTTATTGACAAGCACATCGATCCTTCCAAATTTTTGAAGTGCGGTGGCCGCGAGTTCTTTGACCGCCTCTGGCCTGCCGACATCGGCCATGATGACATGCGCCTCGACACCGGTGGCACGAACATCCGAAGCGACACTTTCACAATTCTCCCTGTTCGACGAACCGTTCACGACGATATTGAAGCCCTGCTTCGCCAGGACCATTGCACATGCACGGCCAATATTTCTGCCCGACCCGGTGATCAATGCCGTTCTTGAATTCTGGCTCATCTTTCAAGTTTCCATTTCTATTCGGGTTTAAATCTGATGATAGCATCCACCGCCGCGACGCCCTTTCCCTGCGGTCTGACCAGCAGTGGATTGATTTCCATTTCCAGGAGACGATCTCCGATTTGCTCCGCCAGTGCGGCAAATTTCACTATGGCCTCTATGAGCTCTGCTCTGTCGTATTTGTACTTATCCCGGTAGCCGTCCAACCGTCGGGCAAGAACAAGTTCATCCAGCATGGTTTCCACGTCCTTATGGGTGACGGGGAGCAAACGCAACTGGAAATCCTGGTAAAGTTCGGTCAAAACACCACCGGAACCCACGAGTATGGCATTGCCGAATTCCGGAACCAGTTTGAAGCCGAGGATAACCTCAAGGCCGTCAGGTATATAGTCCTGAACGATTAGTCCCTCGACGTCCTGCACACCGTTTGCTGTCGTTTCTGCAATAATATTATGGCAGACCCCGGCCAGGTCACTGTGGGAAACATTGACCGCGACACCGCCTACGTCCGATTTATGAAGAAGATTCCGACAGAGGATTTTTATGACTTTCGGTTCCGTTGACAGGTCCGACAATAGTTCCGTCTTGAGAGGTAGAGAGATTAGCGTGCTTTTAACCGAAGGAATTCCTGATTTCTGCAGAAGTTCCAGGGCTTCCGCTTCATTGAGCTGGCCCCTATATTCGGAAAAATTCTGCGGCCTGATCGTGAAACTGTCTTTTACTCTAATTTGAGTCTTCCAGCTATGCCGGAGCTGCATCATTGAACCGAGTGCGAGGGCGCAGGACTCCGGATTGTCAAATGCCGGGATTCCC
>JANQOC010000298.1 GCA_028279265.1 Hyphomicrobiales bacterium | reverse complement strand
TGCCCGAGCGTTCCGCAGAACCCGTTATCGGGAAGATTTCCATCGGGTGACCAGCCGAACAGAAATTCGAGCAATTCAGCGTTGGCGAGATCCGGTTCCGGCAGCGGATTACGGGGAAGCGGCCTGAGTTCCTTGAGCTCGCGTCTGAGATCGGTTCCGACGGCACGCAGAACGGCCATGGTTCTGCCGCCGCGGGACGTGGTTGAAACGAGTTCGATCCTTTCGCCTTCGGCGCCGGGCATCTGACAGGCAAAGTCAACCCGCTGCCCGGGACCCAGAACGAGGGGGGATGCGTGGTTTGGCATGGGCAGTGACTGTTGAACCGGATGTCCGTCCCAGGCAATGATCCGACCCCTGCCACCGCCGACTGAGAGTTTGTGAATGCGGGTCGTATCCGTATTGGCAATGCGTAACCGCACGAGACTACCGGCGGCGTGATCATAAACCGGCGCTTGGAGCCAGTTAGCGGTCATGACATTGCCCAGGGTTCCCGAACGCGATGCCGCCCGCAGGGAATAGGAGCGCCGGAGCCGGTCTTCCGAGTCCAGCCGGAAGTCCCGCAAATTAATGACCTGTTCGCTGTCAAATCCGGGATCTTCCTTTTCCTTGATGACCAGTAGGCCTGTAAGGCCGCGGGCAATCTGAGTCATGGTCATGCAATGGGGATGATACCAGTAGGTTCCGGCATCCGGAGGTGTAAACCTGTAAACAAATGTTTCTCCGCCGGCGATTGGTAACTGGGTCAGATAGGGCACCCCGTCCATGGAGTTCGGCAACCGGATGCCATGCCAGTGCATCGCGGTATATTCATCCAAGGTGTTGGTTACATTCAGCACCATGGGCGAACCCTGGTGTCCATAGAGCACGGGAGGAGGCGCATCGGCGGACAGGCTGATCAATCCCTGGGTCAGTCGATCTCTTAGACGGAACTGCGCCGTTTGAATTCTGAGATCCACGCTCTCCGGACTTCGCGACTTCGCAACTCCAAGCCCCGCGAGAAAGCCGGTACTCAGGGACGCACCCATGGAAATCAACAGATCTCGGCGGTTCACTTCCTTCTCCTTCTTGGCACTATAAATGGCCGGAAAAAGTCAAACTGTGAAGATTACCAATTGTCGCAAATCTTCAAGTCATAAGTCGGTGAAGCCTGTTGCGGTGGCTTTTCCGCGAATATCGTTTGCAAAAATTCTTTGGACTCCCGGCACGTACGTGTCCGGCGAAAGCCTGTATGGCAAAACTTCAAAATCACAAAATATGATATGTGAGTTTGTCTAAGTGTCTATGAGTCTGACCAGCTATATAGTTATGTCAGATAATATTTGACACTTGGCCGGAGAAACAGGCGTGCAAAAAACAATTCGCCGAGCCGCTCATAGAGTCTGCCGAATTCCTGCTGAATAAAATTTGACCAGATTTTTAAACGAATTCTCAGTCTCGGTTTCTTGCGTAAAACCAGCGGTTCCAATCCCATAGCCGGAAATTCGATTTTCGCCGACTGCCGCACCAAGAGTGACTTGATAAGGTCGTCCGTATGACTCTCTACTGGTCTGATCACCACCTGAAGCATCATGACCCCCAGAAAATGTCTCATCTCCACCAAGTGGACCAGCGGAATTTCTGCCCATCGCGCCGGATCATCTTGGCATTCCCTTAATTTCATACTGTGTTGTGGTAAACAGCCTGTTAATTCCGGTCAGAGGCTCCACTGGGAATGGGAATTTTCTTATTGAAAAACAATGGAATATGTGATTTTCCGAAATCAGCGCTTGTGTCCCGTCAAATCATTGGAAAGGTGTAATCGTCGGAGATTTACCCGCCCCAGTTTCCACTGAAGGCCGCAGTCCGGACATTCACTCATGGAGAGCTAAGAGAATCTGATTCGGTAGCTTCAGGACTCTGCTGATCGCTGTTTTCCCCAATCATCCATCGCCTCCAGAATGGGAACGAGCGCCTGGCCGTCCGGGGTTAGGGAATACTCGACGCGAGCCGGGACCTGGGCAAAAACTTCGCGAATGATCAAACCGTCCGTTTCAAGTTCTTTCAGGGATCGGGTCATCATTCGGTCGGAAGCCCCGGGCAGCAGGCGTTTGAGCTCCGAATAGCGTTTCGGGCCGGCAATCAAATGATAAATCAGATTGAGTTTCCATTTGCCGCCGATCTGGCCGATAGCAATATCGACCAAACAGGCTGAACTTTTCTTTTCCGGTGTTTCGCCTGACTGCATGTTCGCCTCAATCCCCTTACACCGGTGTTCGTAACAAACATTCTTGCATGCTGTAAAGCCAGGGACAGGTTTCTATATCAGGTTTCCAAAGCGAGAATCCGTCGCTTGTCGCAATAGGAGGATTATAGAAACATGACGAAATTTGTAGCTATTTTCGGAGCTACGGGAGCCCAGGGCGCACCGGTCGTTACGGAAGCGCAGGCCAAAGGACTAAAGGTTCGGGCTATTGCACGGGATATCGGAAAGATTGAAAAGTTGCATCCCGATGCCGAGGCTGTTGCCGCGAAACTAGATGATCAAGATGCGATCGAAGCGGCCCTTAACGGTGTGGATGCCGCTTTCCTTCATCTGCCCATCCCCGGCGGCCCCGAGGATGAATCCAGTTGGATGGAGAATTTTATAGAAGCTGCCCAACGCGTATCCCTGCC
>JANQOC010000294.1 GCA_028279265.1 Hyphomicrobiales bacterium | reverse complement strand
TTCGTAAACATTCTCGAAATGAAGAAACCGCTCAGCGACCAGGTAAGCGCGAAGGGAAGCGCGCTGAGGATTTTTTCCCGCAATTTCCCCGTCCCCTTGATGGCCCGTCCCGGAAGCCCGCGGGCATTGAGCCTCACCAGGGCCAGTGCGACCTGGTTGGCCAGGAGCTCGTCGTAAGCAAGCCGCAGACGGGGAGGATTGGTCGTGGAGATATCCCGTTCGCTTTCCGGGCGATGGATCACTTTCAGGGCTTCGGTAAACGAAGGCCAGCGATTGGCGTCAATCAGGGACCTGTCGATCCATTCTTCAAATTCCGGCAGGCGTTCCAGAGCATTGTGGATGGCTTTGTTCAGAATTTTACCCGACAGGCCGGCGGTTAGCGGATAGACCGGTTCGAGAAGGTGGGCGGTTTGGAATTCCTGTTCGTCCAGGATGAGGTCGGGATGGGGGAGTTGCAGCTTTTCGCCATAGGATTCGACGCGGCCGCTGACATAGCGAATTTCCCCGACCGGCAGCACCGATTGAAGATAACGCTTGTCTCCGCGAAAAAACACAAGGGTAATCTGGCCGCTCTCATCTTCCGCAAGCACCCGGTAAGGCGCTTTCGAACGCCGGGGCGGGGCGTTGTGGCGTAGAACGCGGACTTTCAGAGTGACAATCGTTCCGGCTTCGGCATCTTCGATCCGCGGCTGCGACCGCCTGTCGGTCAGGCCTGTGGGCATATGCCAGAGCAGATCCAGGACTTTCGGCGGTGATCCCGCAGTCTGCACATCCAGCAGTTTGGTCAAATATTTCTGCGAGCGCGGACCAATTCCCTTTATATTGGTTACGTCCGCGAACAGCGGATTGAGCTTCTGCGGCCTCATATCGAACTCTTCGTCACCCGTTTCGATCCTGCGGGGTTCATGATGCGTATGGAACCCGGAATTATTCTTTTATGAGCCGGATTTTAAACTACGGGCTGACAAGTCTGCCTCGTGACGTTATATCTCCGAAAGCGAAAGAAGGGTGAAGCCTGCTCAGCCTACAGTCAAGTCAAACTCTCAAGCCTGGGAAAAATATGGAAGAATTGGAACGGCGTCGCCGTCGCGCCCTCTATAGATGCCACCATCGCGGTACCAAGGAAATGGACATCGTTATGGGAAAATACGCGGAGTCCAGAATACCCCTTATGGAATCCCAAGAACTTGATTTATTTGAGAGATTTCTCCAAATTCCGGATCCGACCATCGATTCCTGGGTGCTCAAGGGAGAGCAGAGCCCGGAACAGGATTTCGCGGCTCTCGTCGAAGATATTCGTAAATTTCACAAACTGGACCACGAACAAAGATCCTGACCCGCTATGACCATGGGATTTGCTGATACCGAGGCGGCGCCGTCTCCGGAACTCCTTCTGGCCGAGGGGCATGTGCTGGTATCCGGCGTGCCTGAAGGGCTGGATGCCCTGTTCATCAGTGAACTCGTGCAAAAAGCGCAACAGGCACCGCTGCTGCACATTTGCCGGGACGATCAGCGGCTGGCTCTGATGAGTGGCGGGCTCAAATTCTTCGCACCCCATGTCAGGGTGTTGGAGTTTCCGGCCTGGGATACGGTCCCTTATGACCGCAGCTCCCCCAATCCGGCCATCACCAGCCGCCGCATTGCCACCCTTACGCGGCTGGTCATGGCCAAGAAGGATAAGCCGACAATCGTTCTGACGACAATGAATGCCGTGCTGCAACGTTTGCCATCTCGGGATTTCATCAAGTCCGCCGCCTTGAAACTTCGCTCCGGTGCCGTGGT
>JANQOC010000293.1 GCA_028279265.1 Hyphomicrobiales bacterium | reverse complement strand
GGTCAGTTCAGCCGTTAGTTGACCTGATCGTAAGTTCCGTTTGCCCATTTGTAGAAAGCATATGGGGGCAGATCAGGGTCTCCCTTTTTGTCGAACGAGAAGTTGCCGATGACCGTATCAAACTTAAGCTCATTGAGCGCGTTGACAACCTTGTTGGCATCCAGCGAACCGGCCTTCTTCACGGCTTGTTCCCAGGCCTGAATGGCTGCATAGGTGTAAAGGACATAACCTTCAGGTTCGATGCCCTGATCCCGGTATCGCTTAACAAGATCGGCGGCCGATGGATTTTTACGCGGGTCCGGTGAGAAGGTCATCAGGGTTCCTTCCCCGGCTTTACCGGTAATGGACCAGTATTCCTGTGTCACCAGAGCATCGCCGCTGATCAGCTGCGTATTCATTCCCTGGTCGCGCATCTGCCGTACGATCAGACCGGCTTCGGTGTGATAGCCCCCGACATAGAGAACATCGATGGCATTCTTTTTAAGTTTGGACACCAGAGCCGTGTAGTCTTTCTCACCGGCGGTATATGCTTCGTACAGGGTTTCCTTGAGACCTGCGGCATTCATGGCCTTGCGGGTTTCATCGGCCAGGCCTTTTCCGTATGCCGTTTTGTCGTGGATCACAGCAATTTTCTTGCCTTTGTACTGATTAGCGAGAAATTGCCCGGCAACGCCTCCCTGCTGGTCATCGCGACCGCAGACACGGAAGATATTAGGTCCGGCCCGTTCATCCGTCAGTTTCGGATTTGTCGAAGCCGGGGAAATCTGGATGATACCTTCTTCCGCATATACCGAAGATGCCGGAATTGAAGAACCGGAACAGAAATGTCCGGCGACAAAAACAACACCTTCACCGGCAACTTTGTTGGCCGCGGCAACCGCCTGTTTCGGGTCGCAGGCATCGTCTTCGAACAGAACCTTGATCTTCTTGCCTAAAAGGCCGCCGGCAGCATTGATATCTTTTTCAGCCAGAACAGCACCGTTCTTAAGCTGTTGTCCAAAACTGGCATATTGTCCGGTCAGGGGACCGATCACGGCAATCTTGATGTCCTGGGCTTGCGCCGGAGCCTGAAAGCTCAAGGACAGTCCCATCGCTGCAACAATGGCACTCAGAGATAACATTCGCTTTTTCATGGGATTTGCTCTCCTTCACTCAATCTTCATTTTTTAATCAACGCATTTCCGACTCGTAAGGCAAAATTTAGATCCCATAGAAATTAAATTTCACAACCAAATATCCGGAAATGCAAAATATAATTGTTTAAAATAGTAGACTGCAATTCACGAAGTCAGTCACGTGGAATTGTTAACCAACTTTATGTCAAAATTTATCTTCTTTGGAAATTTGTTTCAACGCTTTGTCCACGTCAGGGGACCGGTGCGGCGATATAACCATTTATACTGAGTCACCATTTGCTGGGTTCGCGTCAATCGATAGCCCAACAGACCCAGGAAAACCAGTATCAGACTGTCCGTGACATAATAATGCAGAGACAACAGTTTTCCTTCAAAAAGACTGAAATGAAAAAACCGGGTGACGAATGCGAGAAGAAGCATATAAGCAATGACCTGCCAAACGGGACGCCAGCCCTTTGCCAGCGCCCGGCCGGAAACCAGGGCCGCCCCACCCCCTAAGAGAACGGTAATGAACAGGAATACCGGCAATGAGCCTTCGACGATTAAGTTCATGTTGGTCGTTCGGACTGCTGTCCCTCTCGGATCATAGTTTCAATACCGCCACCCTAAGGCGCGGGCTCTTCGTTCGTGACATTGACACCTTCCAGATAGGCTTCGCGAATTTCCTTGCTGGCGAGTAACTCCTTGCCGGTCCCCGTCAGGGTAATGCGACCATTGACCATGACATATCCGCGATCAGCCAACCGCAGGGCATGATAGGCATTTTGCTCAACCAGGAAGATTGTAATACCTTCATTTTTGTTCAACTCGCCCAGAACCTGAAAAATCTGTTGCACCAGCAACGGGGCAAGTCCCAATGACGGTTCGTCCAGCAGCAGAAGTTTGGGACGGCTCATCAGGGCCCGACCGATTGCTAGCATTTGCTGTTCGCCGCCGGAAAGCGTGCCGCCGCGCTGACTGGCCCGTTCCTTTAATACGGGAAACAATCTGTAGACCCGCTGCAAATCCTCTTCCGGTTCTGCTTCACCACTGACAATGCCTCCCATCAGGAGATTTTCGAGAACGGTCATGCGCGGAAATATCCTGCGGCCCTCCGGAGACTGGGCAATGGACATGTGCATGATGTCGTGGGTCGGCATTTTTGTGATGTCTGTATCGTCATATATAATCTGCCCGACCCGGGCCCTGACCGCCCCGCATATGGTCATCATCAAAGTAGACTTGCCGGCTCCGTTTGCCCCGATGAGGGTAACGATCTCACCCTCATTGACGTCGAGATTGACCCCGCGCAACGCGACAATCTTGCCGTAATAGGTCTCGACATCCCGGACTTGCAGCAATGGACGGTTCATGGATCTAATCCTGCCGTTTGCGCTTCGCTCTGATCGATACCGAGATAAGCTGATATAACGGCGGGATCATTGCGGATGGCCTCGGGCACGCCGTCGGCAATTTTTTCACCATAGTCCAGCACGACGATATGGTCCGAAATTCCCATGACCACCTGCATGTCGTGCTCGATAAGGAGGATCGAAATCTTATCTTCCTCGCGAATTCTGAGGAGCAGTTCATTAAGTTCCGAAGATTCACGCGGATTGAGCCCGGCAGCCGGTTCATCGAGACAAAGCAAAACGGGTCGTGTACACATGGCCCGGGCAATCTCCAGACGCCGCTGATCACCATAGGGCAGATCCCCGGCGGCATCATCGGCGCGATGAATGAGCCCGACCCGCTCCAGCCAGTGGCTCGCAAATTCGACCGCCTGCTTCTCGGCCGCCGTGAAACCGGACAGGCCCAGGATTCCGGCAATGGAAAATTTTGAGGCGGCCATCAACGGCTTATGCTGGGCAACCAGCAAGTTTTCAAGAACGGTCATGCCCCCGAAAAGGCGAATGTTCTGGAACGTTCGGGCGACAGCGCTCTGGGTGTTGATCCGGAAATCATCCAGTCGTTCGAGCAGGTATTGCCGTCCGGAAGGGTGATTGAGGGTAATCATGCCCTCGGTGGGTTTGTAAAATCCGGTTATGCAATTGAAAACCGTGGTCTTGCCGGCCCCGTTGGGACCGATCAATGCGGTGATATGCTGGGCGCGGGTCGTGAAACTCAGGTCGTTAATGGCCACCAGACCACCGAAGCGCATTGTGAGGTGTTCCACCTTCAAAAT
>JANQOC010000253.1 GCA_028279265.1 Hyphomicrobiales bacterium | reverse complement strand
AGGAAGCAGCTCAGGCAACAGTTTGGCGGTAATCACAAGATTAAATTTCACCTGGCGCCTCCGATTCTGGCGCAAAAGGATCCCAATACGGGCCTTCCCCGGAAACGAGCGTTCGGCGGTTGGGTACTGCATCTTCTGAAACTTCTCGCCGCTTTCAAATCGCTTCGGGGGACACGACTGGATCCCTTTGGCTATTCCAGCGAAAGGCAGACGGAGCGCCAACTGATTGCGGAATTTGAGCAGCACCTGCAGGTGATCGGCAACTGTCTCGGCTCATCGAATTACGACATCGCTGTCGAACTGGCTGAGCTGCCTCAGTCCATTCGAGGCTATGGCCATGTTAAGGAAGCCGCCGTCGGGCAATACAGAGCGCGCTCTGGAATTCTCCTGGAAACCCTGCGCACGGGTGAGAAACAACAGGCCATCGCTGCCGAGTGAGCGGAAACACGTCCGAGCATTTTTAATGACAAAGGATTGTAATTCCCCTCCTCAGTCACTAACTTGTGACGTCGTGCGATTAGATCTCTGCTTGCATAGGTGATAGTCAAGCCGCGTGAAAGCTGAGACTGAAAGCCTGCCGGTCACCCGGATACATCGGGGCCGATTTTTTGACAGTCGCACGAGATATCGAACAATCGAATAGCCGCGATATCGACCGCGCAGGATATTGTAGTTTTGGAACGAACTGCAAAATTTTATGGAGGAAGAACATGGTTTTACAGATTGGGGATGTCGCCCCGGATTTTGAAGCGGAAACGACTCAGGGAAAGATCAATTTTTATGACTGGCTGGGTGATTCATGGTGCATTCTGTTTTCCCACCCCAAGGATTTTACCCCGGTCTGCACCACAGAGCTCGGCTATATGGCAAAGCTGAAACCTGAATTCGATCGCCGGAATTGTAAAATTCTCGGCCTCAGTATCGATCCCGTCGATAATCACGCCGAGTGGGCCAAAGACATTGAGAGCTCGCAGGGCCATGCGCCCAACTATCCCATGGTCGGTGACCAGGATCTTTCAGTTGCAAAGGCCTATGGGATGATTCATCCGAATGCAAAGGGATCGTCCGAAGGCCGCACGGCAATGGACAATGCCACCGTCAGGAATGTTTTCATCATCGGACCTGATAAAAAGATCCGGCTGATCATCGCGTATCCCATGAGCACCGGCAGGAATTTCGATGAAGTTCTGCGGGTCTTGGATTCCGTTCAGCTCACCGCATCGCACAAGGTTGCGACTCCGGTGAACTGGCAGGATGGCGAAGATGTCATTATTTTGCCTGCGGTTTCCGATGAAGAAGCCAAGGAAACCTACCCGGATGGCTGGGAGTCGCCTGTGCCTTATATTCGGATCGTGCCGCAGCCCGGAAAATAACGAGCGCAAACGGATTTATTTGCAAGGAGCGGGATAATTTCCCGCTCCTTTTTTTATTTTCTCAAACCCGCGGGCCAGAGTTTGAAATTTTCCGCCTCTAAGAACTGTCCGAATATTGATATGGGTTTCGCCATTCCAGAGCGAATAGGAAAAAAATATCGCATAACCTGAGAAAACATAGAATTTAAAACCAAATTATTCCTCATATATTGCATTTTAAGGAAAATAATTCTAAATTTACCTCAATCGATCAGAGTTGCCCTGGGTTAGTCAATCAAATCTCAGCCCTTGGGTGTTTGATCCGTGAACGCTTGAGCCACCGGGATTAAAAATGAAATATTTCCCTGTCTATTTGGATCTCGAAAATCAACCTGTTCTCATGGTTGGGGATGGCGAATCTGCCCTGCAGAAAATTCGTTTGCTGATTAAAACCCGGGCCAAGATTTTTCTCATCGGTGATGGTGTTCACCCCGAGATCAAGTCACTGATAGCCCGGTCCCGGGTTACCTGGCTTAACCGCAGCTTTCGCGAAGACGATGTCCAGGGCAAGTCCCTGGTATATGCGGCGACGGACGATGCGTTCCTGAACAAGAAAGTTGCCGGAGCGGCAAAGAAACATGGCGTTCCCGTCAATGTCGTGGATGTTCCTGACCTCTGCAGTTTCATCACGCCGGCGATTGTCGACCGGGACCCGGTAACCATTGCCATTGGTACCGAGGGCGCAGCACCAATTCTGGCGCGCGAGATCAAGGCGAAACTCGAAGCCATGTTGCCGAAGAACTATGGACACCTGGCGAGATATGCCCAATCCCTCCGCGAACGTATTGCAGCTGAAGTTCAGGATGGATCATTTCGCAGAAAAATCTGGGAAAAACTTTTTGCCGGACGGTTCAGGCGCCAGGTGCTGGCCGATGATCTGGCCGGAGCAAGGGAAACTTTCGAGAGCGCGCTTCGCACTTACGAACCGGGACGCGCGGAGATCGGTTCCGTGGCCCTTGTCGGATGCGGTCCCGGTGATCCGGATTTGCTGACCTTAAAGGCCCAGCAATTACTCCAGTCGGCGGATGTGCTCGTTGTCGACCGGCTGGTGAACCCTGAAATTCTCGAATATGCCCGTCGCGATGCCCGCCGAATTCACGTGGGTAAAACACCGGGTCAGATTTCCACTTCTCAGGACGATATCAATCAAATTCTGATAGATGAAGCGCTTGCCGGGCATGATGTCGTGCGGCTCAAAGGCGGTGACCCCCTCATTTTTGGGCGTGCTGTTGAAGAGCTTGAAGCCCTTCAGAGCGAACAAATTCCGGTTACTGTCATACCTGGAATTTCCGCAGCCCATGCGAGTGCCGCGTCCATCGCTCTTCCCCTGACAATGCGGGAGCAGCGTCGCAAATTTTCGGTCATTACCGGTGCGACCGTCGAAGGGTTGGCGGATCACGACTGGAATGGCCTGGCCCGCGACGACCAGGCTTTCGCCATCTATATGGGTGTCCGGATGGCGCCGGCAATCCAGGAAAAACTGCTGCAAGCGGACGGCGACCCGGAGACGCCCGTGGTCATTGTCGAAAAAGCAACTCTTGCCGAACAAAGAGCGGTTGCGAGCCGATTGGCGGACTTGGCGCAATGTATCGAGACGAAGGGACTGCGCGGTCCAGCCATTATTTTTGTCGGCCTGAGTTGGGCCCAGGCCGGGCTGGACATTCCGGAGGGTGTTGAAATTTTTAAAACCGATGAGTCCCTTGAAAGTGCCCCGGTGGATTGTGCGGCTGCAAGAGGGAAAACCAGAGAAACTGTGGGATCGAACTATGCCTAAACCAAACAATTTTCTGCAACTGGTCACCGCCAATCGACTGAATGACGGTCTCGTTGTTTTCCTCAATGAAAGTGGAGATTGGACCGAATCCATTGACCGGGCAAAACTT
>JANQOC010000251.1 GCA_028279265.1 Hyphomicrobiales bacterium | reverse complement strand
TTGACATAGCCCCGGACCTTTCCCGAGGCGTCGGACTGAACGACCAGAAAATGCACAGGACCGTCGGAGCGCGTCTGCAATATCAGTTTCCCATCGAATTTAAGGGACGCAGAAAGCATGGCCGTCAAAGCGATGGCTTCACCGAGAAGAATCGAAACAGATTCAGGATAATCGTGCTTTGACAATACGTCATCAATGACGGAACCCAAGCGCACGACGCGGCCCGACGTTTTTGCGCTTTCAATCTGAAACGGAAGCACAAAATTGTCGTCTTCCGCCTGCGTAAACTGCGCACCGGAATTTTTTGGGGATTGATTCATCTATATCATCTCCAAGCACCATGCCAAAATCGACTTTTGGGCGTGCAATCGGTTTTCTGCTTCATCAAAAACAACGGACTGGGGTCCATCTATAACATCCGCCGCAACTTCGCTTCCGCGCTGCGCGGGCAAACAATGCATGAATATGGCGTCGCTGTCCGCATTGGCCATAAGGTCCGCATCTACAATATAGTTGGCCAGAACTTTATTGCGACGATCGGCGTCACTGTCTCCCATTGAGACAAAAACGTCAGTAACAACACAATCGACATCTTCGGCAGCCTGACGCGGATCTTCAATCCAGGCAACACTGGCATTTTCGCGTTTGATCCAATCCGTAAGCTCGTTTGACGGACCATACTCGCGGGGACATCCCAGCCTGAGATCGAAGCCAAATCGTGCCGCCGCATGCACCCAGGACTTGGCTACATTGTTGACATCCCCGATCCAGGCCACTTTTGCTTTTTCGATGCTGAATTTCTTTTCTTCAAAAGTCAGAATATCGGCCATGATCTGGCACGGGTGCGACAAATTCGAAAGACCATTTACCACCGGGATCGTCGCGTGACGGGCGAGTTCAAGAATGGAATCGTGACTGGTCGTACGCATCATGATGAGCTCAGCATAGCGTGACAGTACCTGCGCCGTGTCCGAAACGGTTTCACCGCGTCCCAGCTGCATGTCGTTGCTGTTGAGAACGATGGTCTGTCCACCCAACTGGCGCATAGCGACATCGAATGAGACGCGTGTCCTTGTTGAGGCTTTTTCAAAGATCATAATCAATGTGTCATGAATTCGGCGCTCGTCCGGGCGCGGAAAATTTCGCCCTTGCTGTTTCATCTTCTTGGCGCTGTCAATGATGTTACGCAGATCGGTATGATCCAATTGATCGATATCTATAAAATGTCTTGGTGACATGAATCTGAACTCTCGGAGTAAGAATTGTCTGGGATCGGTTCAACAAATGAATTGCTGTACTATCGCCGTTCGCGGTAGGCTTTACAGGCGTTGTTGATCCGGTTGCAGGCATCATCGATCTGTTCCTGATCAACAATCAGAGGCGGCATGATCCGGATTACGTTTTCACCGGCCCCCACAACCAGTAGTTTCTGATCCATCAAAGATGCAACCACGTCCTGATTTGGAACCTTGCATTTCAGACCCAGCCAAAGACCTTCCCCGCGCACAAGTTCGAAAACATCAGGATTGTCATCCACAATTTGCGCAAGCTTTTGCTTGAGAAGCAAGCCCAGCTCGGAAACCCTCTCAAGAAATCCGGGTTCCGTCACAATATCCAATACGGCATTACCGACCGCCATGGCCAGAGGATTACCACCGAAGGTCGTTCCGTGGGTACCGGCACTCATGCCTTCGCTGGCCGCTTCGGTTGCCAGGCAGGCCCCGAGAGGAAAACCGCTGCCAATGCCTTTTGCGATGGCCATGATGTCCGGCTCTATACCAGTCCATTCGTAGGCGAACAGCTTGCCCGTACGTCCAATTCCCGACTGAACTTCATCGAATATCAGCAGTATCGAATGGCGATCGGCTAAGTCCCGCAATTGTCTGAAGAATGACCAGGGAACAGTACGAATACCTCCTTCGCCCTGAATAGGCTCAATGAGGATTCCCGCTGTTTCATCGGTAATCGCCGCTTCTACGGCATCAATATCGCCATAGGGGACTTGATCAAAGCCCTGCACAGCTGGGCCAAATCCTTCGAGATATTTTTCCTGCCCTCCGGCGGAGATCGTCGCCAGAGTTCTGCCGTGGAAGGCGCCGTCGAATGTAATCAGTCGATACTTCTCCGGATTCCCCTGTTGCGCATGGAATTTTCGAGCGGTCTTAATGGCGCACTCGAGCGCTTCGGCGCCGGAATTCGTAAAGAACACACGATCTGCAAAACTGTTGTCGACAAGCCGCGCACCCAGCCGTTCCTGCCCGGGAATACGGTACAGGTTTGACACATGCCAGAGTGTTTCGGCTTGGTCGCCCAAGGCCTTGACCAGCCGTGGATGGGCGTGTCCAAGGGAACAAACGGCAATTCCGGCTCCGAAATCCAAAAATTTCTGACCATCCGCTGTGGTCAAATAGACTCCTTCGCCGCGCACAAATTCCATGGGCGCACGCGCATATGTTTGAAAGAGCGCAGACATTATCAACAGTCCATCGTGAAGAAATTAAAAAAGCCGAACAGTCGCGGCTTAATACAGATGCTTTATCTAGTGCTTGGCTAACATTCTGTCAATGTCATGGAATCAATGGCTTTATTCCCTGGAGCAACCTTTTCCTTCGGTCATCGAGTGACCGATCCGTGGCACAATTGCCATAGAGTGATGCAATTTCAGATATTCGGCATTTCCTCCTCTTGCGTCCACGAGTCCGGCCGTTGTAAGTTGAGCCCCATTGAATGTGAGGCGCACGAATTAAGAGCAATTAAGCCCCATTCAGGTCCAGTAGAGTATCTTCAGTAAGCGTAAATTCAGTAATGCGTACAACGAGTTAGGCCTCGTCTGCGAGCAGACGGGTTTGGTTTGGGTTTCTCTGTTAGGAGGCTACTGTATGGCATGGACTGATGAACGTGTAGAGCTGCTCAAAAAGCTCTGGTCTGAAGGTCTAAGTGCGAGTCAAATCGCAAATCGGCTAGGCGGCGTCAGCCGCAATGCGGTCATCGGAAAAGTTCACAGATTGGGACTTTCCGGACGCGCAACAACTTCAAGAATTAAATCTGTTCGCTCCCGCAAGAGAGCGGCTTCTGTCGGTATGAAATCAAACCGGCTGAAATATGCATCCCATGGGAATGCGGCGCTGAAACAGCAATTTGGATCTTCCGGATTGGAAAAACCGGCACCGCATGTTTCACCGATCGAGGAGCTTGTCATCCCGCTGGACGAGAGGGCAAGCATCATGAGCCTGACCGCGGACATGTGCCGCTGGCCAATCGGAGATCCCACGGAAAAAGACTTCCATTTTTGCGGACGTGACAAGGTTGCGGGCATTCCTTACTGCGAACATCACGCACGCGTTGCTTTCCAGCCATTGCAATCCAGGCGCAAGTCCAAGGCGGCTGCGAAAAGCTAACTGAATTCAAAGAGGGCGTTGGTCCATCCGTAATCCGGATACCAACGTAGCGGGGGCCAGAGCCAGAGACGATAAAAGCGTCTCTGGCTCTGTTTTTATTGCCAAAATATCTACACTTTTCGACTATATGGTCATCGGATTAACAACCTAGGTTTTCGGTTGCTTATCCAGGTGCGCTAACTTTGTTTGCTAAGACAAGAACAGATTTTTGTTGTGTGAATGGAAATTGTCATTTCCAGCCTGATCTCAAGGTATCGACACTTTGCGATCGCACAGGATTAAACTGATTATTGTGATTTCGTTGGGTTTGCTCGGACTTTCCTAGGGGGGTCGATCCGGATTTGGGGGATCGATCGAGGGAGATTGATTTGGAGAGACCGAGATGATGAAACTTGCGACAGCGGTAATTTCCGCCGGGATATTGATTTCGACAGTGAGCCTGGGTCACGCCCAGATCCCCGCGACCGGAATTCAGGACAACAAATCGTCGGCAGTAACTTCGAGAACAACCGATACAATCCGGCTGGCACAGTCGAGCACCGTTCAAAAGACCAACAATTCCCAGGTCAAGGACCTGCTGAAAAATCAGAACAAAGCCGATGCCAATGCCGGCACCGTCTCGATAATGACCATCCGGAACATTGGTGGCCCGTTCATGGTTGCCGCTCACAATCTATCCACATTGCTCGATGCCGGAGAGCAGTTCGAGGAAATGCGGATAATTCCCATTATTGCGCGCGGCAAAGTTCAAAATCTCTGGGATATTCTTTACCTTCGCGGCGTGGATGTGGGTTTCGTACAGACAGATATCCTTGAATACCTCAAAGATGATCCCCGATATGATTCAATCCGCAATCGCATTCGCTACATTACCCTCATGTTCCCCGAAGAAGTGCATGTTGTCGCCCGCAAGGAAATCAAAAGTCTGCAGGACCTGGAAGGCAAGACCGTCAGCATAAATGCCAAGGGAACGGGATCTTCTGTGGTCGGCACACTGCTCTTCCGGCGATTGGGCATTAATGCCAAACTGATCAACGAGGATACGTCACGCGCCATTGCCAAGATGAAAAAAGGGGAAATCCACGCCCACTTCAACGTCCTGGGCAAACCTGCCCGTCCCGTTGTTCGTATCAAGAAGGAAGACGGCCTGCATCTGCTGCCCATCCCCTATAGTGATGCGGTACAGGATGTCTATCTGCCCTCCAAGTTCACCAGTGAAGACTATCCCAACCTGGTTCCTGAAGGGGTTGAAATTCCCACGATAGCCGCAGGCAATGTTCTGGCGGTTTTTAACTGGCCGAAATCCCACGAACGTTACCAGAAAGTCGCCAAATTCGTGGATGCATTTTTTTCAAAATTTGAGCTTCTAAAACAACCGGGATTCCATCCGAAATGGAAGGAAGTCAACCTGGCGGCACAAGTGCCGGGATGGACACGATTTCAGCCGGCCCAGGAGTGGCTGGACAAGAATCCTCGGGTCATCCCCACGCCCAGCAGTGCCAGCCAGTTAAAGGATGAATTCAGCCGTTTCCTCAGTGAAAGTGGCATTTCAGCAGAAATTGCCAACACTAAGGAAATGAATATTCTGTTCGAAAAGTTTCTCCAATGGCGGAGCACCCGACCGGTTGCCCAGACTCAACAATAACTTCGCTGATCAGATATTGAAGTCGGATTGGTAGAGCCTGTTCAGTTGCTCCAACTCTTGAGTTCCAAGGGGACCAGCCAGGTTCGCCGCAACGGCTTCGGCGAGCTGTGATTCCTCTGAGATGCCGACAATAGCGCATGAAACGCCTTCATGTGCGAGAGCGAACTGAAGAGCCAGTTGCACGCGCGATGTACGGGTCTTGAGTGTTTGAAAAACGGCCCGCGCTTTTCTTTCCTCCTCATCCAAACGGGTGTCCTCTGTCAGCACGCTTTCCCGTCCCGTCCGATTATCAGAAGCCAGAACTCCGGCAGCGAGGACTCTGATGGCCATGACGCCCATATGATGGCCCTGGCAG
>JANQOC010000250.1 GCA_028279265.1 Hyphomicrobiales bacterium | reverse complement strand
TCTCGGTGAAGCCATCGCTTTGACGGCCATGCTTTCTGCGTCCCTTAAATTCGATGGGAAACTGATATTGCAGACGCGCTCCGACGGTCCCGTGCATTTTCTGGTCGTTCAGTCCGACGCCTCGGGAAAGGTCCGGGGCTATGTCAATTTTGACCGAGAGCGCGTCGAAGAGCTGGAAAAAGGCACCGGTCCATTCCAGAGTGAACTTCTCGGCAACGGCCATCTGGCGATGACCATTGACCAGGGGGTCGACATGGAACGCTATCAAGGAATTGTCGCCTTGGAGAACTCGACACTGACTGAAGCCGCTAACACTTATTTTCGCGATTCCGAACAGTTGCCCACTTTCCTAAAGTTGGCAGTAGCGCGGCTGTTTACCGGAAATTTGTCAAAGGGTGAACAATGGAGTTGGCGCGCCGGCGGAGTGCTCATTCAGAATTTGACATCGGAAGGAGGCTTCGCCGAGCAGCAGCATCCTGATGAACAGGAAGATAACTGGCCCTTCGTTGATGGCGATGAGGGGTGGAACCGGGCATGTCATCTCGCCTCGACCGTGGAAGATCATGAAATGCTGGATCCCAACCTGACATCAGAAAGGCTGCTTTTCCGGCTGTTCCACGAAGAGAGGGTGCTGACCTTCCCGCGGGATCAGATTTCAGCCGAGTGCCGGTGTTCCAGGGAGAGAATTGAAAATATGCTCGGCGGCTTCACAACCGAGGAACGCCGGGACATGAAGGTTGATGGAAAAATTTTGGTCAAATGTGAATTCTGCAGCCGCCAGTTTGAGTTTTCGCCTGAGCAGTTTGAAGGCTCACTGCCGAGAAACTGATATTGAACTCCGACTTCTATTCAGAAAATTGAGGCGTCATTTTCAGATTTCGTTGGCATCCAGCATATCTGCGAGCCGGTCTAGAAACCTCATGCATTTGTCGATCTCGCCACGCTCGATATATTCGTCAGGTTTGTGCGCTTCCCGAATATTTCCGGGACCGCAGACCACTGTGGAACAATCGGCATTTTCGAACAAGCCGGCCTCCGTCGCGTAGGAAACGGACTGGGTTTCATTCTGCTGTGCAAGTTTCATAGCCAGGGAAACCCCGGTGGAGCTTGGATCGGAAGCATAAATCGGGGCATGGGCGATCTGACGGGTTTCGATATTTGTTTCTTCGACGACCGAACGCATTTTCGGTTTGACGACGGTGTCGGCAAATTTGTTGAAGGTCGAAATGATTTCAGGATCGTGGGCCTCATCGACACTGCGATATTCCCAGACAAACTCACATTGACGCGGCACAATATTCAGTGCCGTTCCGCCCTTGATGGTGCCAACATGCAAGCTTGTATAGGGAGGTGTGAAGCGGTCACCGCCGGATAAGGTCTGCAGGGACTCGCGAATGCGCGTCAGCTCTGCAATCAGCTCGGCGGCAAACATGACGGCATTGACACCCGATTGAGGAGCGCTTGAATGGGCTTCAAATCCGGTCACCGTCGTTGCATATACATTTATGGATTTGTGTGCGTCTACTACCTTCATGGAAGTCGGTTCGCCAACAATAACAATTCGGGGAAGTGGTATGTCCTTGTTGAACCGATCGATGAGCGGCCGGACACCTGTGCAGCCGATTTCCTCATCATAAGAAAATACGAGATGAACCGGTGTGGACCGGTTTCGGGAAATGAAATCGGGAACTTTGGCGAGTACGCAGGCCAAAAAACCTTTCATGTCACAGGATCCACGCCCGTAGAGGCGATCTCCCTTTTCCTTCAGTTGAAAAGGATCAGTCGTCCAGTTCTGTCCATCCACCGGCACGACATCGGTATGGGCTGAAAGCCCAATTCCAGGTTGATCACCAGTTCCTATTGTCGCGAACAAACTGCATTTGTCGCCCTCCGCATTTGGCAGCAAATAGGATTGGACACCGTGGGAATCCAGGTAGTCCTTTATATAGTCAATGATCTGAAGGTTGGAATTTCGGCTTGTCGTGTCAAAAGCGACGAGATCAGCAAGCAGGGAAACGGGATCTGGAAGGGAGTGGGTCGTCATGCAAAATATTTTTCTTCGTCAAATGGTAATGTCGGAAACATCCAAATTGATTTTTAGAAAAGACCATCACTGGCCGTTCAAGTGGTGTATTCGGGAGTACACAAGTATTGCAAAAATATGAGATCACCATTCAGCACAGAAGTCAAAATTTCATTAACGGTTATCGTCGCCAGAAACTTGGGGTAAACAGGACCAGAACCGCGAAGAGCTCCAAACGACCAAGGAGCATCCCAAATGACAGCAGCCATTTGGCCGCATCGGGCAGTTTAGAGAAATTTCCATTAGGGCCGACCATATCACCAAGACCGGGACCGACATTGGCAAGTGCCGAGGCGGATGCGGACATTGCGGTCAGGCTGTCCAGCCCGAGCATTTCCAATGACAGGGACAAGAGCAGGAAAAACAGGACAAACAAGAAAAAGAAGCTCATGACAGAACTGATAACCTGCTGCGATACGGTGTGTCCGTTATAGTTGATGGCGAACATTCCGCTCGGATAGATAAGTGTTTTAATACGGTGTTGGAGGGCGGAATACATCACCTGGAATCGGAATATTTTGATGCCGCACGACGTCGATCCGCTGCATCCGCCGACAAACATAACGAGAAACACCAGACCGATCGCAAAATTTCCCCATTGGTTGTAGTCGGTCGACACATAGCCCGTTCCTGTCATTAGGGAGGTTACGTTGAAAGCCGAATGCCGCAAGTTCGTCAGAAATCCAACTTCGGATGTCAGAGATTGCTGGATCGCGAGCACAAGTATGAAAAAGCTCAGAGCAATCAGGAAGCCTCGGACTTGTTCATCCTTAAGCAGTTCCAGGGGCCCGAGTCTGAAGCCTTTGAGGTAGAGCAAAAACGGAATACTGCCCAGAATCATGCCAATGATGGCGACAAACTCTATTCCGGCATCATTGAACTCTTGAAACGAAGAATCGTAGGCGCCGTACCCTCCCGTCGCGATTGTCGTCATTGCATGGACGATTGCGTCGAAATAATCCATTCCGGCAATAAAATAGCCGAAGGCGCAGGCTACTGTAAAAATCAGGTAGATGCTTGAAAGAGAGCCGGAAATCTGCGTGGCTCGGGGCAGGATTTTTTCCGGAGCATCGAAGGCTTCCACTTTGAAGAGTTGCATGCCGCCGATCTGCAGCATGGGCAATACGGCAATGGCCATGACAATAATTCCGATGCCGCCGAGCCACTGCAGCAGGGAGCGCCAGAGAATTAATCCCCGGGGCGCAGTATCGAGACCGACGATAACCGTCGCGCCTGTTGTGGTCAGTCCCGACATGGATTCGAAAAACGCATCCGTGTAACTTAAGCCGAGATTTGACCAGGCGAACGGTATGGCGCCAAATGCCGCGAGAAACACCCAGGAAAACGTGGTCAGCAAAAAGGCTTCCCGAAGAGACAGGTTCCCGGTTTTTCCTCGGGAGGCGATGGCCATCGCGATACCAAAAAACAGGGTCAAAACCGAAGATGCGGCAAAAACCACCCATCCGTCCTGTTCGAGGGCAACCTCGAGCAATGCTGGGATCATCATGGCACAGCCGAGCGTGGCCAGCAGAATACCGATAACCAGGAGGATGGGTCTGTGATCGATCATATCAGGTGCACATGTCGAATCATAACGACACAGACTTTAATCGCGAAACGGTGACTTAAAAAGCTTATTGTTGCGCCACTGTGAGGGCCTGATCGATGTCAACAGTCAGATCAGTGACATCTTCCAGCCCGACAGAAACCCGGACCAGGGAATCACTGATTCCGAGTTCCGCACGGGCTTCGGGTGTCAACCGCTGATGTGTTGTGGTTGCCGGATGCGTGACCAGGCTTTTGGTATCTCCAAGATTGTTGGAAATGCGTATAATTTTGAGCGCGTTCAAGAACTTGAATACGGTTGCCTTATCGCCTTTCAAGTCGAACGCAATGACATTACCGCCGGCCTTCATTTGCTTGCGACAGATATCCGCTTGCGGATGATCCTCACTTCCCGGATACAGGACAGTACTGATTTCCTTTCTGTTGCTGAGGAAGTTTGCGAGAAGTTCTGCCGATCTCACATGGCGATCAACACGCAAAGCAAGTGTTTCCAGCCCCTTGAGCATGACCCAGGCATTAAAAGGACTTATGGATGGTCCTGTCTGCCGCATGAAATCATGCAAAAATTCGGAAACAAACTCTTCGTTCGACAGCACAATTCCGCCGAGGCAACGGCCCTGACCGTCAATGTGCTTTGTCGCCGAATACACAACGACGTCTGCGCCGAGTTGCAGAGGTTTTTGCAGGATCGGAGTTGCAAATACATTGTCAATGACGACGCGGGCCCCAATGGAGTGGGCGATTTCACAAACTGCCTGAATGTCCACAACTTCAGTTGTGGGATTGGCAGGAGATTCAAAAAAGAAGACTTTGGTGTTCGGGCGTATGGCTTCTTGCCAGGCATCAAGATCGCGGCCATCGACAAGGGTGGACTCAATGCCAAACCTTGGTGCCAGCGTTTCCACGACATAGCGACAACTGCCAAAGAGTGCTCTTGAAGAGATGACATGGTCACCAGCGTTAAGCTGGCAGAGCAAGCTTGCGGTAACGGCAGCCATGCCTGTGCCGGTGGCGCGCGCAGCCTCAGCCCCTTCAAGAGCTTTCATACGCTCCTCGAACATGGAGACCGTCGGATTGGAAAAGCGGCTATAAATGTAACCCTCGTCTTCTCCTTTGAAACGGGCTTCGGCTTCTTCGGCCGTGTTGTAAACGTAACCGGACGTGAGAAACAGAGCCTCGGATGTTTCACCAAAAGGACTTCTGATCGTGCCGCCCTGGACCAGCTTCGTTGCTTCGCCCCATTGCTCATCAACCAGTCGGGGTTTACTCAGATCGGTCATATTCGGTCTCCCATTTTGCACAAAAAATCCCGGCCTAGCGAAAATGCAGGACCGGGTTCATGCGTCTCGGCCCTTTTAGCGAATTATTTCAAGTGGCTGCAAGCCGGCCGGCCAAATCACCACACTTTGATTGACGGGGATTATCATCAACTGGGTCTTGGCGTCAAGGGTTTCATCCGTTAATGGATTAATTTAATCTGTTCACCATTCTTATCGGAATTGGAAGAGGCCTTGACATTGGCGGTCGAAGAAAAGGGAAATATTGAGCGCGACGGTATTCTTCCGTCAAATGCCATCGCAGAACTCATTAACGCCCGAATAATCCAACTTGAGTCTCCGACAGCCGAGAACCAGATTCAGCCGGCCAGTCTAGACCTGCGACTGGGAAAGGTTGCCTATCGTATCCGCGCAAGTTTCCTGCCTGGTCCCCATGCTTCGGTCAAAGACAAGCTGGATGACTTCGTCCTGCACAGTATTAGCCTGAGCGAAGGAGCCGTTCTCGAAACCGGGTGTGTTTATCTTATTCCTCTGCTCGAAAGCCTTGACCTTCCGGGAAATCTGTCGGCATCGGCCAATCCCAAAAGTTCAACAGGTCGCCTGGATGTTTTTACGCGCGTGATTTCCAATCAGGCAAAAGAATTTGATCAAATCCAGACGGGTTATTCCGGGCCTCTCTACGCTGAGGTTTGTCCGCAAACCTTTCCGATCCTGGTGCGGGAGGGATCGCGTTTGTCTCAAATCCGTTTCCGGCGTGGGAATACGGAAACAGCGGACGCCGATTTGAGAACTCTCCATGTCAAACATAACCTTGTCTCGTCAAATGAGCCGGATATTTCCGAAGGAATTGCCCTGTCGGTCGATCTGACCGGCGACCCCTCGGGCCTGATCGGTTACCGGGCCAAGCGTCATACCGGTTTAGTGGATGTGGATGCTTCCGGGTCTTGTGCCCTGCAGGATTACTGGGAACCTATCCATCGGCAGAATGAGGGAGGGCTGATCCTCGATCCCGACCAGTTCTATATTCTTGCCTCGAAGGAAGCCGTGCATGTTCCCCCAACTCATGCTGCCGAAATGGTTCCGTTCAATCCGCTGGTCGGCGAATTTCGCGTTCACTATGCCGGATTTTTTGACCCTGGTTTCGGCCATTCAGAAGCAGGCGGAACCGGAAGTCGTGCGGTTCTGGAGGTGCGCAGTCATAAAGTACCGTTCCTGCTGGAAGACGGTCAGATTATTGGCCGACTAATTTATGAACAGCTTTCTGAAGTGCCCGATAAGATCTACGGGGCCAATCTGAAGTCAAACTATCAGGGCCAGGGGCTTAAACTTTCCAAACACTTCTATGACCGAAAAGACTAGGGATTCGCGCTAGAGGTCCAGGGATAATCCTCAGGCACTGCAGCTGCCACCTCCCAAGACACAAAACTTTGCGCAATTGTGGTGGCAGAGTTTTACCGCGCCTTCGTCAAACATGCCGCCATTGGCTGTCAGAGACTGTTCCAGGTTGGACCCCATATCAAAAGCCTCGTCATATGGCAGCAGCGTACAGGGAAGGACGGTCAGGCGGTCTTGACCTTTACGTTTTACAATCATGCGGCTGGTGGCACACATAATGTCGTTTGGATTAACATCGAGAATATCCCAGCATTCCGTGGTAATTTCGGGAACATCCACTGTTTCATCCATCTCGGGAAAAAGCACCAGTTGCGTCGGATCAGAGGCGTCTAATTTCCAGTCCCGAATGGAAAACAGGTCTGCAAATCCAGCTCTGGATTCAGCTTCCGATTCTTCCCAGCAAGTCCTCCCCGCAATCGCGACGTTGAACCCGTGATCTAGGAGCCAGTCGATGCCTTCTATGGTCTTGGACCAGGAATTTGGACCCCGTTCTTTCTCGTGTAACGCCTTGGAGTAGTGATCGAGACTGACACGTAAGGTCAGTTTTTTTCCATGAGATTTTTGCAATTCGAGGAGGCCCGACTTCACGGCCTTTCGCTGCATTGGCTGCATGGCGTTGGTCAGGATCAAAACCTCGAAATCCTGTACCAGCGACTGGCGCGCCATAGCCACCATGTCCGGATTGAGGAAGGGTTCACCGCCGG
This sequence comes from Hyphomicrobiales bacterium, assembly GCA_028279265.1. Classification (GTDB taxonomy): domain Bacteria; phylum Pseudomonadota; class Alphaproteobacteria; order Rhizobiales; family CAYWUX01; genus JANQOC01. The sequence goes on along the minus strand of JANQOC010000250.1, from coordinate 3,397 downwards.
TATATGCGATTTCCTTTGTGCCGATTTGCAGCCGTTTTACTTCTTCCAATACGCCTTCATGTTCCGCCGCGGAGATGTACACCAGACGATCATTTTTGGGGCTCGATTCTATGTAACAATTGACGCACTCAATATTGCAGAGTGTTCCCGTATTGATCCAAAGTGTTTCCAGTTCGGCAAGCTTAACCGACGCCCGCAATTCCCCCTTGGCGGTAAATTCTGGATGCTCAAATTTACCGAGCTTTTTCAATCGGTTATCGTCTTTTAGATGAATATTTAGTTCGTTCATACATCTCTCGTTGATGGCCGCAATCTGGAAATCCAGAGGATCGAATCCAGTTTTTATCAACCTTTTGAATTGAAATTACAACGGCTAATACCCCATTGTGCTGTCAGCAATGGATTAATTGTTGGTTTTACTTTCGGACAGTTTGTCGTCCTAGCACAATCCTCATATTCAGAAGAGTCACAATGAGTTTATGTGGAGCAGGCTGGGTTTAAGGTCGCCCCAAATCAGAACGTGGTCCAAATACAGCCACTGAACTTCTGAATGCCTTCGATCCAAGCTCATTTTCTGTGCATTAGATTTTTGTAAATAGGCATTTGGCATGAAACACCATGCTCGGTTTTTTCCCAGTAAGATGGGGAAACAAACAACTGGATAAAGGCTCGATAGACCGCAACGGAAATAAGCATCCAGTAAATTGGCAGCGCACAAATGTTCACCCAGGATATGTTGTGATTGCCAGATCGAAGAGCGGTGAGGCCGAGACACATGGATGCAAACAATGAGAATCCCAAGTTTGCCAGGCAAAACATCAGGAACCAGTCATAGCCAAAATGACTGGCATCTGAAATTACCGGTGGCGCCACGAACTGCCAAAGCAGATAGGCGCAAACCCAGGGATAAACAAAAGCCGAAGCCAATATGCAGGCAAATATCAATTGCAGACCCAGGAAGCCTTTCAACCTGAGTTCTCTGATTGCATCGAGAGGATTGCGCATGTGAACGATATAGGTCTGCATCCAACCCTTTAACCAGCGGGTCCTTTGTCGGAACCAGGCCGGGATTCCTGTTGTTGCTTCTTCGTAAGTTGTGGAATCCAGCATCAGAATTTTGAAATCTTGTTTGTAGAGACGGATACCCAGGTCCGCATCCTCGGTTACATTGAAGGCATCCCAGCCTCCTGCCGAACGCAGGAATGGGACGCGGAAATGGTTAGAAGTGCCGCCGAGCGGCATTGGCAGTCCAAGCTTTTGCAGAAGCGGTAAAATGCCTTGAAATAGAGCCGCGTATTCTATTGCAAATTGTCGCGTCAGCCAGTTTTCGTGCATGTTGTAAAAGCTTAGGCGGGCTTGGAGACAGGCAACTTCAAGCGGTGAGCGGCGAAATAATCTGACGGCATTTTTCAACTGATCCGGTTCCGGTTGGTCCTCGGCGTCATAGACCACAAGATAGGCCCCTCTGGCAAAGGTCAATGCATAGTTCAGAGCCTTGGGCTTGGTTTGCGGATAGGCGGGAGGAACGACAATCAGTTCAAACATTGAAGGCAGCGTCATGCGCGAAAGCATCGAGAGGCTCTGCGTATCATCTTCCTCAAGTATAAGTTTTATATCCAGTTTTGCCGCCGGGTAATCTAGTTTTTGCAGATTATAGATGATCGATTGAAGCATGTTGGCTTCACGGTATAGGGGGACCAGAATTGTGTATATCGGCAGGGATTGTTCAGTTTGCTCAATGCGGTCAACTCCCGATTCATTCCTGTTGTCACTGCAATACCGACACGCCAGCAGACGCATCACGGAATGTAACTGAAATATTATTGTCAGCGGAAGTGCAATCCAAACCGGGTCAGGTGGAGCGACGACAACAAGCCCCAAAAAAAAGGGCACGAGGAGGCGCGCGAACCTCACAACAAGCTTGGGTCTAGTTGAATGTCCTACACTTTCACCGGGAAACTTTTTTTCCAGTCCATTAACGGCGAAACTTGCCAGCGGATCCGCGTAGAAATTTGACAATAGCCAGGTCAGCTGGGCGCGAGTGGTAATTGCGACCGGCAGCCCGGCAGTTCGGGTCTCAACCAATAATTCGGAGAGATTTTGCGGAGTCAGAATTTCTACCGGAAGACAGAGAAAATACCGACCATCCTTGCTTAATATCCAGAGGGCCGACTTTAATAGTCTATGGCGACCGCGACAGCTTTTTTTGATCAGGGGGCGTTTTATGCTTTGAGCATGGATGAATTCAATCCGGAAGGCATCAGTTATTATTCTGGCATATTGATCAGGTGAAATTAGATCTGTCGCGAGAAGGGCGTGCTCGAGGGGGATATTCCATTTTTTGGAAAGAACAGAAGCTGATCCCATTTGTCTCGAGCCAACAATCGCCGATATTTTTTGATGAATTTGAGAGATCGGGTTGTTTGATAGTACAGGTAAAATCGATCTGACCTGCCGAGCAATCCGTCGACAGTGTTCGGATCTCTGTTTATCAATTCTCCGTATATCAGGGCGTTTAGTTTCGTAACTGCGAAGTAATAGATTTGTTTGCTTCTCAATGAATTTACTTTTACTTGTACTCAATATTTATAACTTCTCTTAATGTGGAATTTATTAAATAAAAATAGAATAATATTATTAATTACATCATTTTATGCAGGTTTTATAAAGATGATTTTTCTGGATTGTGGATAAGTCTATTGAACGTTATGTAATGGACAGATGAACAAACTGATTTGGCAGATAAAATGATCAACCGTCGCCGTCTCGCTTTAGATCTTCTGTTCCTGACAATCCTGGGTGGTTTTTTCTTCATGGCATTTGCGCCAACCGTGGCGGCCCAGTCAGGTGGAAATCGTAAAGCACCGGATCAAGCAGAACAGAATTCCGTTGAAACGGGTGCAGATGCGGTATGGCGGGGATCGGTTTTAAGATTTCTCACGGATACCGATTATCCGCCCTTTAACTACTATGATGAAGATGGATCTCTGGTTGGATTCAATATCGATGTGGCAAGGGCCATTTGTCTTGAACTTGATGTCAACTGTGAGATTCAGGCCGGAAGCTGGGAGCAGTTGATTCCCAGTCTCGACAAAGGAGATGTGGATGGCGTGATCGCCTCACTGTCGATTAATTCACAAAATCTGGCGCGCGTGACTTTTACCGATCGCTATTTCAAGTCTCCCGCCAGGTTTGTTGCTCGGGCCAACGAGCAAGATGTCAATGTTACACCCGAAGCATTGGAAGGTACCAAACTCGGTGTGATTGCAAAGTCAGCGCACGAAGCCTACCTCAAGGAGTTTTTCAGTGAATCCGAAATCACGACTTATGAAAATCAGATCAAGATGCGGGAGGCTCTGATTTCGGGGCAGGTTGACTATATATTTGCAGACGCCGT
>JANQOC010000239.1 GCA_028279265.1 Hyphomicrobiales bacterium | reverse complement strand
TGTCCCTTCCAGAAAACAAGATCCCCGCGCCGCAATTGATCCCTTGAAAAATCGGCTCCCATCTTGTTGCCCAGGGCCTCTTCCTGCATGTCACTATCCCTGGGCGCGTCAATACCGGCAGTTGCAAGAGACATCTGCACAAGACCGGAACAATCGACACCATGTCTTTGACAGCCGCCCCAAAGATAGGGCGTGCCGACAAATGTCTCGGCGAGATCCACATAATCGGCCTCAAAACTCTGCAGATCCGAAATGTGAGCCCGGTATATATAACCTTCGGGTGCCACCGGCAGGAATTTGTTTTGTTCCCCGGTATCCCGCAATCGGACCAGGGCGTTTAGGCTGATCGCGGCAATCGGCGGCGATTTCAAATCAGGCTCGCGAAACAGGTAAGTGCCTGGCACATTCACCCGGTGGGTCGCGGAAGCGATGAAATTTCCCAGCTTATTTGAGCGTATATAGCCGACATAATTGTCCCGGGACAGTTGCCCCCAGCTCCATCCCTCCAGATCCTCATAGACCGTGAATTGTTCACCGAACAGGGCTTCACTGCACTGGACGGCTTTCTCATCCGGTCCGCTGCGCATCCCTGCGCTCGCGGATATGATCTGTTTCGAATCACCCTGGACGAATTTTTCGGACTCGACTGTGTTTTCCAGTCCGGCGGCCGCTATATCGGAACGGTAAGGTGTGCACCTGGGATCGGGTCGGTTATGGGTCGCAGTCATTTTGTCACAAACTTCTTGATCAGCCGAACCTGGAATTCAATACGGAATAAACAGTGAGCGCCGATTGCACCTCGCCGCCGAACGGTTTTCCCGGCCGCGCCTGCGGTGTCCAGCCATAAATGTCAAAGTGCGTATAACTCCGGGCATCGGGTATGAATTTCTTCAGGAAAAGACCCGCAACAATTGAACCGGCCATACCGCCGCTGCCAAGATGGCTGATATCGGCAATCTTACTCTTGAGATTGCGATAGTAGGGCTCCCAGAACGGCAGTTGCCAGACCGGATCACCAACCAGACCACCCTGCCCCTGGAGATCCGCGGCAAGTTCAGAATCATTGCTGAAAAAGGGCGGAACATCCGGTCCCATGGCCACACGCGCCGCTCCCGTCAGCGTCGCAAAAGTGAAGACATAGTCCGGCTTGTCTTCATTGGCCCGCGCCAGCGCATCAGCCAGCACAAGACGGCCTTCCGCATCGGTGTTGAGGATCTCAACTGTCCTTCCATTTCGGCTGGGCAGAACATCACCGGGACGGAAAGCATTGGCGGATATATTATTATCTGCGGCGGCAACCATGAGTTTGAGCCGGACTTTCAACTTAAGCGCCATTATCATTCCTGCGAGCGCAATAGCGGTGGCGGACCCGCCCATATCTTTTTTCATCAGAGCCATGGACTGGCCGGGTTTGATGTTCAGTCCGCCGGTATCAAAGCATATTCCTTTTCCGACGAGGACGACCATTGGTCCCTTGTCGCCCCAGGTCAGCTCGATGAACCTGGGCTGGCGATCACTTGCGCGACCGACGGCGTGAATCAGAGGATAATTGTTTTTCAGCAAGTTATCTCCGCTGACCACGGACACCTTGGCTTTGTATTCGCTTGCAAGACCTCGAACAGCTTTTTCAAGATCTTCCGGCCCGCAATCATTCGCCGGCGTATTGATGAGGTCCCGCCCCAAGCAGATATATTT
>JANQOC010000238.1 GCA_028279265.1 Hyphomicrobiales bacterium | reverse complement strand
CATATGGGGAAGCGCTGCGATTTTACGGGGATCGGTGCCCGCATAAAGGCCGGCGACGCTCAGGGTAATGGCGGCGGACACACAATGGGTGATGGTCCCGGCACCACCGCCCGAATAGGTCGCCAATGCCGCACCGGCCCGGTCCTGCAGTTCCGCCATGTCGAAAAAGTTGGATAGCGCATAGGTCACAGCCGCGCATGTCTCGGGGCTTGAACGGGATACACCGAGGGGCGTAAATACCCCCCTGGCATTGATAATTTGCTTGAAGTCATAAGAATGATCGATTTTCAAGGGCTTAGTCCTTTAGGCAGTTTTCCGCCTGTTACGTGGTTTTTCAGGCGGGGTCCGTGAACCCGGCCGAATCGTTAAATTCTGTGATTGCCGGCGCCAAGAGAGTGGTTTTGTGATCAGAAAATAGGATATACTGCTTCCATGCAAAGTCCAAAATTCAATCACCGGTCGTCGCGAGCCCCAATTTGCCGGCAGGAATGCTCGTTCACGAAAGCGGTGTATTTCTGCGTCTTTGCCATGGTTCTGACACCTGTTGCTGTCCCGGCCCAGGGTCTGGTTGAAAATTTCACGGGATTTACCCGCAAAGCCGATGCCCCCATTTCCATTGAGGCGGACCGGCTGGATATTGACGATAAGAAAAAAACGGCCATTTTCACAGGCAATGTGATTGCGGGACAGGAAGGGTTTGCCATCCGCTCCAGGGAGTTACAGATCACCTATCGCGGCGGCGGCAATGCCAGTGGCGGCACCATGAGTTCGGAAATTACACGCGTGCAGGCCCGTCACAAGGTCCTCATCACGTCCCAGGACAATCAGTCGACATCCAGTGACTGGGCCGACTTTGATGTTGCGAAAAATCAGATCGTGATTGGCGGCAATGTGACCCTGACCCAGGGGGACAATATCCTGAAATGCGGAACCATGGCCATCGATCTCAATAGTGGCCGCACGCGCTGTAATACCCGGGACGGCCGGGTGCGCGGAGTGTTCAACCCGAAAAAAGGACTGCCCCGCAGCCGCGACAACAAGACGAACTGATCCAATTTAAGGTTCGATCAGGCAAGTTCCGATCCGGCAAGGTCCGATCTAGTAATGGATACCCCGGTACTAAAATCCGTCGACGACAATATTATAGTGAACGGCGTGAGGTGTTTCAGCGAGATATTCGCCGATCAGACTGCGCCATTTCTGGAAAGAGTCAGAACCGCGAAAATGTTCCGTGTGATCCTCAAGCGTTTCCCACTCGACAAACAGCAAATAGGTCTCGGGTTCTTCCAGGCATCGGCGTAAATTCATGGTGTGGCATCCCTGTGCTGTCTTGAACAGCGGGATGGCCCCTGTAACTGCCTCTTCAAAAGCCTGGTTCGTTCCTGCCTTGATTTTTATCGTTGCAATTTCAAGTAGCATCAGTTTCCTCCGTGATCGGTGTTTGAGTTCGATCCATGTTCAATTGCTTCTGGTACATTTTTTCCAACGCAGCTGACCGTCCAGCATACAGTTCTTGAATGCGCCCTGTGCCATGCCCGGTAGATGACCGACCGCTGGCTGACAGTTAAGATGACCGGGGCGCACTTGGCCACACAGTCAGCACATCTGCATGAAATCTGTCAATGAGGAAAGATCAGCTTGATTTCCGGTTTCGGGCTTTGCCCGGTGAATCCTTTTTCTGTGCCCTTAGTCCGTAAAGCAAGGCGCCGATCACACCGACGATAAAAATGATTATGTTAATGGGATCGGTGAAACTGCGCTCTAGGCCAAACCAACGGGAGCCGATGTGGATGACCAGCGTAACCCCGATGATTGCGATAATGCCGCCCGCCAGGGCCGAAATCATTTTGTCGAATCCATGGCGCCAGGGGTGTAGCACGAAGATCACGATGTAAGCCACAAACGCCAGGAGAATTATGGAAATCGCTGTCATGGGTCATGAGTTCCTTGTACCTGGCCACCCGGGTCCAGAAGCGGTCGCGGCTTAGGGTAATGCAGACATAGGGGCCGGTAAATCCGGTCAGGTCTGACGCCTGCGCGCATTGACAATTTTCTGGCGGCGAATTCCCCGCACGATCGCATAGGTCATAATCAGAATGACCGAGATATTGGCAATGATATTGATGATGTCAACCGGTAACCCCAGGAGGGATAAAAGTGAAAGACAGGCGACATAGGTCACCAGCGAAATCAGGACACCAACAACGACGACGCTGAAGAAGACCGCAAGAGGTAGCGAAAGAAGGCGTGCGACTATGCTCAAACCGAGCAGTACCAAAATGATTATCACAACCCATTGTAGATCCATAAAATCCTCAATCAGTATAAATTTTAAAATTCTTCATAATTGTTTTGCCGCAATGCCGTTCAGGGCCGTCAAACGGATAATTCAGACGAGCTCCATGATTTGGTTTCAAACTTAAAAGCTCACATGTACAAACTTATACGAAAGCCTGCCGGTCAGCGAAAGGTCTGGGTTTGGAATTCCCAGAATAAACAAGGCGGGAATTCATGCGGACACAAAAAATGATAATTTGGCAACACTGAGGGCGTGTGAGAACAGGTCTGCCCTTAAAGCTATTGATCTGTTAAGTTCAACTCGCTGCCAGGCCTGTCGTCCTGTTTTGCATATCAGGCTAATCTCCAGACTTTCCAGGGACGTTTCCATGTCGACAATAATGACGCTGATTTCATTCAATATTCTTGAGGGATTTCGACCCCTGGAGACAGTGGAAGCAGAGCGCCGCCACCTCGACCGGGAGCGGGCGAAGATCGCCAGGAACCTGGTACACAATCACAATCCGGATATTCTCATTCTTAATGAAGCGCTGTTCTGCCGGGAATATGGAGACCGGTCTATCGATTACGGCGACTTGTTTGATTTTCCATTTCAGACGTCGGCCCTTTATGACAACGAATGGGGCAACGCCATACTTTCAAAGTTTGAGATTGAACATGCGGAAGAAATGAAGATCTACAACCGGGGTGGGCTGATTTCCCGGATCGCTACAAAGGAAGGACCGGTTACCATCGCCTCTTATCATCCCCATCCAAAACGGTTTCCCGCCCATAAGGCCGAGGATTTCAGTCGCCTGGTTCAAGGACTGGAAGGGCCTGTGATTCTCGGCGGAGATTTCAATTGCATTCATCCGGAAGATCCGCTGGATCACGATCTCCTGGTTTCCGGCTTTCAAAGATTCAGCGATCATCCCATGGAACTGCTTGCACAATTCGTGGACAGCGGCCGCCATGTATTTTCAACCCTGGCCGACCGTGGTTTCGAAGATGCAATCCCCCCGGAAAAAAGGCGCTACACGATTCCTACGGATCTCATTTCGACGGACAAAAGCTCGGCGATCCGAATTGACCACATCTTGGCCAATCAACTGGTGGAAATTATCGATGGCGAGATCATCCAGGATCAGGACAGCAATCTGGCCAGCGATCATCATCCCGTAAAAATCCGTTTCACTTTAAAGAGCTGAAATAGGGCCTCTAGACCTGGAATCAGAGGTGAATGGCCTGTACGGCAACTGAATTTCGGCGGGTATTAGCCAATTCTTAACTTCATTTGCGCTAAATATTAAATATTCAAAAGATATATTTTAAATATTTTTGTCACTGGAAAATGACGTTGCTCAGAGAGATATCGGAACCCATAGCATTCAGGTGGTCGCTTGTTTTCGCGGCTTTACTGACCTGCTGCCTGCTTCTGCTTTCCATCCAACCCCGGCAAAAAGCGCCTGTCGTTTTTTTTGTCTCGCCGTTTGCCACTGAATTGACGGTGCTTGAGGTTGCCGCCGGCGCCCGCACCCGTTTGCTTGCGGTTGCCGGGCCGTCTTGGGCGATGATTGTTTATGATGCCGAACCCGGGCTCAGCGACCGGCTTTACCGTTCCGGTGCCTGGCTTGTGTTGGATCCGGCCCTCATTGTTGCCTGCCTCGGCATCGCAAATCTCGGCGGGCAAAAGCGATGGGATCAAAGAGGATAAGCCAGATGTCCGCAAATGAAAGCAATGTCGTGTCCGGATTTACAGAAGACACAAGCCCCGAATTGGTGTCCGCCGACGCCCCTTTGGATCCGACAAACCATCTGCATAGGGACGCGGAAGACGAAGCGCCAGGCGATGCAAACTCCCAGCAGTTGCCTTCAAGTATCGAGGGTTTTCCGGACACGTCTTCCCTTGACCGGGTCCGTACCCAGTTCGCGCGTTTTTTCGTCTGTTTTCTCTGGCTGAATATTCTAATCGCAACGGGCGTATCCCTCTATAACGGCATCGCCTTTGCCCTGATCAACATCGGACTGGCTTTGGCCCTCGGCATTCTGACGACCTGGCTGTGGCTGAAAACAGGACACAGCCCGATCACGCGCTATATTTCGTCCGCGTCCATAGCCGGGATCGTGGCTATCATCCTGGCGGCGTTTTCCGGTTCTCCCTACATTCTCGATATTCACATGTATTTTTTTGCAACCCTGGCCATTGTCGCCGGCTGGTATGACTGGCG
>JANQOC010000227.1 GCA_028279265.1 Hyphomicrobiales bacterium | reverse complement strand
AAACGGGCTGAAGATTGTCATGCCGGATCGGGAAGTTCAAACGCCCGTTGAGGCTTATCATTTGTGCGACATCTGCGCCCTCAACAAGATTTTCGATATTGTTCTGCTATTTGTGAAAGCCTACGACACGCGCTGGTGCACGGAACTGATCGTTCCCTATTTGGCCGATGACGGGTTGATTGTCGGCGTTCAGAACGGAATGACCACCAGTGATATTGCCGACATCGTCGGTGAAAAACGAACCCTGGGTTGCGTCGTTGAACTCTCCGCGGAGATATTCACTCCCGGGGTCGTGCAGCGGAACACACCGCCGGAACGAACTTGGTTTGGCATAGGAAGTCTGAGTGAATCGACGAAGGGCCGGGAAAGCGAGATTGAGGACATTCTGCGGTACGTCGGTAAAGTTTCCATTACTGAAGATATCTTGTCCGCAAAATGGATGAAACTTGTCGTCAACACGATGTGCCTCGGTCCTTTTGCCATGCTGGGAATGACCTTGCACGAGGCGGTCAAAATTCCGGAAGTTCGCGAGCTGAATTTACGCATCGGTACCGAAGCTCTCGCGGCCGGACAGAGGTTGGGCTATAAAATCGAACCCATCTTTGGTCTACAGCCGGAGGATATCCAGGATAGTAACCGCCTGTTGGAAAAACTATTGGACAAGCTTGGTTCAGATATTGGCCCGGCCGCCCGCGACTGTGTGCTGCAGGATCATCTCAAGGGCCGTTACAGTGAAGTTGATGCCATCAACGGCCTGGTCGTGGCGGAAACCCGCAAGCAGGGTGGTGAAGCTCCCGCCAATGCCGCGATCGTCGAAATTACCCGCCGCATAAGGACAGGTGACATTGAACCCGGTGCGGAAAATCTGGATACTGTCCTGGAACTTGTCTCGAACTATTCCTGATGACTAGTTCTTGACCCATTGCTCAAGGTTTTTCTTGAGTTTCATTGCAAAGGGCTGTGGTTTCACCGGCGTATATTCTCGCCATCTTGAAAGGAAGCGAACGCCTATATCACAACCTGAATCCTCCTCAGCAACCCACTTCACGAGACATGAAACCTGAAGCTGGAGACTATCTATGAGGAGAATGAAATCCCTGGGACGGTCATCGGGAAGGTCTTCCGCAAAAATCAGCGCTCCATCCCTGGAAAGGTTACGTACGGTGCACGGCAATGTCAGGGTGCCTGCATCCATAAGCAGGGTTCCCCTTTTCATGACATTGTGACGGGTCCGTTTGCGACGGTTGTCATCCGTGTCGACTTGCGTACTCATATCTGTGACCACGAACTCGAAGTGCGCACCACTATGGCGAGCCAGAATTAGATTCGAACTATCGAAAATGTTAGCAACAGTCGATGAATGATCGGTAAATCCTATCGGGCGACCGACACGTTGTGGCTGCTCATTTCCCGTCGTTGTTGCCATAGAGGTACAATAATTTAACAATTCTTAACTCTGATTTCCTAAACAGGTCAGGGCCTATTCAGTTGATCCTATCTGGGGAATAGTCGGGATGTGCAAGATTGACGAACAAATATCACTTCTTCAGTCTTTGATTGATGAGAACGTAAATCTGGTATCTGAAAATCGCGCTAAGCTGAACAAGCTTTGCGGGAATAGCCAGACCGACGTGGCCCTCAGGCGGCTGAACATGTACAATCAGGCCCGCAGCACCTATCTCAGTTTTTTACGCAGTGAGCGCGACAAACTTCAATTGGTTAAATCCAGCGAAGACAAGTCTGCGGCATAAACCATCAACCGATATCTAACTGAAAGACAGACATCATGCGAATTCGTGGTGCCTGTAATGGCGGCTCACAGGGCGGCTGATTTTTTCTTTGCAGGTTTCCGGGGGCCGCGATAACCGCAGGATCTCACTTTAACCTGCTTTCTAATACTTCGGGCCCGAATTGCATTCTTTTTGTCGATGGGTAGTTTTTCCAGGCTCTTCATCCCCAACAGGGATTTCCAGAAATAGGAATAAAATCCGTTTTCGAGAAGTTTGGCCGCCCGTCTGTTGCGCTCTCCGGCCGTAGTACCGCCGAGCACAACCGCAATGAGTTGAAGATTATTGCGCTTGGCACTGGCCACGATATTGAAACCGGAGTCGCAAATGAATCCCGTTTTCATACCGTTTGATCCTCGAAGCGATTTCAAAAGAGTATTGTGACTGCGATAGGTCCGCTTGCCGATTTTGGCTTCTTTCGTGGCGAAGAAATGGGCATATTTTGGAAAGTCTTTAAACAGGGCATGGGACAACAGGGCCATGTCCCTTGCTGTTGTGACCTGGCTCTTGTCGGGTAGACCGTTGGTATTTGTAAATTTCGTCCTGGTCATCTTCAGACGCTGGGCGGTCAAGTTCATTTTATTGACGAATGTTTTTTCACTGCCGGCAATATGCTCGGCGAGCATGACGGTAACGTCGTTTGCCGATTTAACGATCACCGACTTCAGGGCTTGTTCAACCGATAACCGGCCGCCGACAGGAACGCCAATGCGGCTTGGAGGCTGGCGGTGGGCCCGCCTGGAGCACTTGATTTTGGATTTTAGCGTAATCTTACCTTGGCTAAGGGCCTCAAACGTCAAATAGACGGTCATGAGTTTTGTAAGGGATGCCGGATACCATTGTCGATCCGGATCATCTGCAGAGATCACGTTTCCATTCTTGGCATTGAAAACGATCGCCGGTTGTGCCTGCGATTGTCCCGTCCAGAAAATACAAATGATGAGCGCGGATACGATTGCCGCCAAAATAGTTTTGCGGGCAATCGGGGCTCTCACCTTAGATTTGGCTGGTGTTTTCAATTCGCTTTCCCAATTGACTTGTCGAAAAACTGGATCACTTTGTTCCAGGCATCTTCGGCGGGCCCGGCCCTGTACTTTTCTTCGTTTAACATGTTCTGAAAAGCATGACCGGCATCTGCATATCGGTGAAACTCGTGCGGGATATTATGGGTCGTCAATTCGCGATCCAGCGTGTCCACATCTCCCGGAGACGGGTTTTCGTCCTCATCGCCAAAAAAGCCGATAACCGGGCATTTGATGTTTTTGACCAGGTCGATGACTTTTGGCGCATTTTCGCCTTTACCGGTCATGACGTTGCCACCCCAAAAATCGGCGGCTGCTTTGAACCTGTCCAGGTGGGCTGCCACCAGTAGAGTCACCCGTCCACCCATGCAATGTCCCCCGACCAGCATGCGATTCGAATCGCAATTGGGCAGGGACTCAATATGTTCAATCAAAACTTGCGTGTCAGCCAGCATTTCCCGATCCGTGAGATGGGGAATTGCTTCTCTCCCCTTGGCATCGGGACCCAGTCGATGAAACAGATTGTGGGAAAAAGCGGCATATCCATTGTCGCTCCAGCGCTCAAGGACATGTTCGGTAAATCCGTCTTGTCCCGGTGCATGCAGACATTCAATGTAGACGGGAAACGGTCCATCGCCCTTCGGCATGGATTGCAGGATGCGCATCTGATTCTGATCGCTCTCGATGAAACCGGATTCAATCATGTTCCCGTCCTCCAATGATGAAA
>JANQOC010000226.1 GCA_028279265.1 Hyphomicrobiales bacterium | reverse complement strand
CCTGGCACGAAGCGCAGCTTTCAAAGTCCGATACTTTAATTTTTAACCAACGATTGTGAGCATGGATATGAATGAAAGAGAAGGTAAAGAGGCTTTTGGAGCATTGGCCCACGAGCACAGATTACAGATCTACAGATTTCTGATGCAGAAATATCCTGAAGGGGCCTCCTCAGGAGATATTGCCGAGTCCCTCGGACTTCCGGCTTCGACGATGTCCAACCATTTACGGCGGTTGGAACGTGCCTATTTGCTGAAATCCTGGCGCGTTGAACGAAACGTGTTTTATGCCATCGATACCGTTGGATCCCGTGGTCTGGTGTCGTTCCTGGCGGAAGACTGCCTCAGGGGCCACCCGGAAATCTGTGCGGCGATCCTTGACGAGCCGAAACCGGCAATGGTCACACATCCGATGGACACGCCCATGTCCGGGACGATCGGCTGATAAAACCCGCATTTCTTCGGAGTAAAGCCAGGCAAGTGTCTGGCTAACCCCGAATGCGGGATCATCCGTTTGTTCTGTTGTGGGCGCAGCCGGCTTATTTCGTCCGATCACCTGATTGCGGTTGCAGCCGTTAACCTGCGCCCCGTTATCAATAAACGATGACTTGACCAATCGGGTCTGAGGGGTTAGCTCCAAGCGGTCCAAATAGGGAGACCGTCATGGGGCTTGGCACCAAAGCCAAATATGAGTCGATGATTGCCGAGGGATCCATATCCCAGGATCCCGTCCAGTCTCTGGCCATCGACAAGCTGCAGAAGCTGGCCGATGAATTGAAAGGCTACAGCCCGCAGTCAAACTCGGGTCTTAACTGGCTGTTTTCCAAAAAAAATAACAATGTTCCCAAGGGGCTCTATATTCATGGTGGCGTCGGACGCGGCAAGTCCATGATGATGGATCTGTTTTTTGATACCGTCTCATTCAAAAAAAAGCGCCGGGTCCATTTTCATGAATTCATGTCTGAAATTCATGATTCCATCGCCGCGTTTCGAAAAAGCCATGACGGCGATCCCATACCCCTGGTGGCCGATGAGATCAGCAAGTCGACAAAATTACTTTGTTTCGATGAGTTTCATGTCACGGATATTGCCGATGCCATGATCCTTGGACGTTTGTTCACGCGCCTGTTCGAAAACGGCCTGGTTGTGGTTGCCACGTCCAACGTGGCGCCGGATAATCTTTATAAAGACGGTTTGAACCGCCAGCTGTTCCTCCCCTTTATTGATCTGCTCAAGGAGAAGACGGCAATATTCGTGGTCGATACCAAGCACGACTACCGCCTCGCCAAGCTTGAAAACCGGCAAATCTATTTTACCCCCATCGGACCGCAGTCTAAGAACCGAATGCGCAAGATATTCCATGAGCTCACAGGCGTGGATCACGGCAAAAGCACCAGCCTGCAAGTCAAGGGCCGTACGCTGGAAGTTCCAGAAGCCCATCAGGGTACGGCCTGGTTCACCTTTGACGATTTGTGCAATCAGCCCTTGGCGGCCAATGACTATCTAGCCCTGTCCGATGCTTTTCACACGATTATGATCGAGGGTATTCCAATCCTTGGTCCAAAACAGCGAAATCAGGCGCGCCGATTCAACACCCTCATCGACACGCTCTATGATCGCGAAATCTGCCTTGTCGCCACGGCCGACGCCGAACCTCATGATTTATACCCCGAAGGCGACGGCGCCGAACTGTTCAAACGAACGGCCTCACGGCTCATGGAAATGCGTTCAGAGGCCTATCTTTCCAAATTGCAAATGGAAACGGTGTAATTTCAGGAAGTTGTGGTTCAATTCTGTCTTCATACACTTGAATGGCAGGGGAATTCAGGTTAACCCATCCGTAAGATGAGATGGGATTTCTCATTTATTAGCGGAATAGGTAACAAGGATTGGGAGACTCCATAATGGCGCGTAATAAAATCGCGTTGGTGGGCGCTGGAATGATCGGCGGCACACTGGCTCATCTCGTTGGATTAAAGGAACTCGGAGATGTCGTACTTTTTGATATCGTCGAAGGCCTGCCGGACGGAAAATCTCTGGATATAGCCGAATCTTCACCGATTGAAGGATTTGATTCCTTGCAGCAGGGAACCAATGATTATTCGGCCCTGGACGGTGCCGATGTCGTTATCGTTACGGCAGGTGTCGCCCGCAAGCCCGGTATGAGCCGGGACGATCTCTTGGGAATCAATCTTAAAGTCATGGAACAGGTCGGCGCCGGTATTGCCAAATATGCGCCAGATGCCTTTGTCATCTGTATCACGAATCCCCTCGACGCCATGGTCTGGGCGCTGCAGAAATCCTGTGGGCTGCCTCACAACCGGGTTGTCGGTATGGCGGGTGTTCTTGACTCGGCGCGGTTCCGTTATTTCATCGCCCGCGAGTTCGATGTCTCCGTTGAAGATGTCAGCGCTTTTGTTCTCGGCGGCCACGGCGACACCATGGTGCCGCTGGTGCGTTATTCCACGGTTGCCGGAATTCCCCTCACCGATCTCGTCAAGATGCGCTGGATCAGCGAGCAGCGGCTTGGAGAAATCGTTCAGAGAACGCGCGATGGCGGCGCTGAAATCGTCGGTCTGCTGAAAACGGGTTCGGCTTACTATGCGCCCGCGAGTTCAGCCATTTCGATGGCCGAATCCTATCTGAAGGACAAAAAGCGTGTGCTGCCGTGTGCGGCCTATCTTGACGGACAGTTCGGAGTCAAAGGTCTATATGTCGGTGTGCCTGTCGTCATCGGTGCAAACGGTGTTGAACGCATCGTCGAGATTGATCTCGACAGCAACGAAAGAACGGAGTTTATGAACTCGGTTGAGTCGGTCAAGGGTCTGGTCGAAGCCTGCCAGAAAATTGCACCGGATCTTGGCGCGTGAGTTTCCGGGTGAATTCATGGCGATTCTCTTTCATGACGATTCGCTCTCAATTATCCCAGAGTAAGATCTATCGGTAGGGTGTCTGTTCAAGCGTCTTAAAACCGCGGGAAGGTCAGGCCTCCTGCAAGGACTTGCGAGAAAAACCATATGAATATTCATGAATATCAGGCGAAAGCCGTCTTGAAGGAACACGGCGTTCCCGTGGCTCACGGATTGCCGGCGTTCTCCGTTGAAGACGCTGTCAAGGCGGCGGAAGAACTCGGCGGGCCGGTCTGGGTCGTCAAGGCCCAGATACATGCGGGCGGTCGCGGCAAAGGCGGCGGGGTCAAGGTCGTCAAGTCCGTCGATGAAGTCAAGGCGGAGGCCGAACGCATGCTCGGGATGACCCTCGTCACCCATCAGACGGGACCGGCGGGCAAACTGGTCAACCGAATCTACGTGGAGCAGGGATCAAGCATCGAGGACGAGTTTTATCTCTCCATCCTCGTTGACCGGGAAACCTCGCGGGTGGCTTTCGTCGCCTCAACCGAAGGCGGGATGGATATTGAGGAAGTTGCCGCCAGTACGCCGGAAAAAATTATTACATTCGATATCGATCCGGCCACCGGATTCATGCCCCATCACGGACGAACCCTGGCCAAGGCACTGGGATTGAGTGGCGGGCTCGGGAAACAGGCCCAGAAGATCGGCCGCCATCTCTATGAAGCCTTTGTTGCCAAGGATATGAGCCTGCTGGAAATCAATCCCCTGGTGGTGACCAAGGAAGAAGAACTCATTTGCCTTGATGCCAAGGTGGGTTTCGATCCAAATGCCCTGTTTCGGCATGCAGATATTCTGTCGCTCCGCGATGAGAGCGAGGAGGATGAAAAGGAAATCGAAGCATCGAAATTTGACCTCAACTATATCGCCCTCGATGGAAAGATCGGTTGCATGGTCAATGGCGCCGGCCTGGCCATGGCGACGATGGACATTATCAAGCTGTACGGTTCGGAACCGGCAAACTTTCTCGATGTCGGTGGCGGCGCGACCGTCGACAAGGTCACGGCAGCCTTTAAGATTATCACTTCCGATCCCAACGTCAGCGGTATCCTGGTGAATATATTCGGCGGCATCATGCGCTGCGACATTATTGCCGAAGGCGTCATCGAGGCCGTCAAACAGGTGGGGCTCGAAGTGCCGCTGGTGGTTCGCCTCGAAGGAACGAATGTTGAGAAGGGCAAGGAGATTATCTCCAATTCAGGGCTCAACGTCATTTCCGCGGATAATCTAGATGATGCGGCGCAGAAGATTGTTGCCGCTGTTAAGGAGGCTGCCTGATGTCAGTACTTGTCGATGCAAACACCAAGGTCATCTGCCAGGGCATAACCGGCAAGAACGGCACCTTCCATTCGGAACAGGCAATTGAATACGGAACAAAAATGGTCGGTGGCGTGACGCCGGGCAAGGGAGGATCCACGCATCTCGACCTGCCGGTTTTCGATACGGTCCGGGAAGCCAAGGAACAGACAGGCGCCAATGCCAGCGTTATCTATGTGCCGCCGCCTTTCGCGGCCGACTCCATTGCTGAAGCCGTTGCCGCGGAAATTGAACTCATCGTCTGCATCACCGAAGGCATTCCGGTAACCGATATGGTCAAGGTCAAGCGGGCGCTGGACAAATCGAGCAGCCGTCTGATCGGCCCCAACTGCCCGGGCGTTATTACCCCTGGCGAATGCAAGATCGGCATCATGCCCGGCCATATCCACAAAAAAGGTTCTGTGGGAATCGTGTCGCGATCCGGTACCCTGACTTATGAAGCCGTGGGCCAGACAACGGCGGCAGGTCTCGGTCAGTCCACTTGTATCGGCATCGGCGGCGACCCGGTTAAGGGTACGGATTTCATTGAATGCCTGGAAATGTTTCTGGCAGATCCGGAAACGGAATCGATCATCATGATTGGTGAAATCGGCGGTTCGGCGGAAGAGGATGCCGCCGAGTTCATAAAATCGTCATCGGTGAAAAAGCCGATTGTCGGTTTCGTCGCTGGTGTATCTGCCCCTCCCGGGCGGCGCATGGGTCATGCGGGCGCTATTATTTCCGGGGGAAAAGGCGGAGCCGAGGATAAAATCGAAGCCATGCGGTCGGCAGGGATCGTGGTTGCGGATTCTCCGGCCGGTCTGGGTACGACATTGGTTGAAGTATTGAATTCTTAATAATTTGATCTAACTCCAACCTAAGTGCACTATGCAAATCTGAGCATTTAAATCAGGCGAGACGCTGGCAGGCCAGCGATGAGATCGAGAGGCGAAAAACGATGTCACGACGCCAAGAAAGCAATGTCAATTTTGCCCTGACTTCATTTCTTGATGGAACAAACGCAAGTTACATCGAGGATCTGTTCGAGCGTTATCAGGAAAATCCCGATTCGGTAGATCCTGACTGGCAGGCTTTCTTCAAGGAAATGCAGGCAAATGCCGCCGAAACCGGTTCACAATCCAACAAACCGTCCTGGGCGCGTTCCGACTGGCCCATTGCCACCAATGGCGAACTTGTCAGCGCGCTGGACAGCGACTGGCAGCCGGTGGAAGAAGAGCTCAAAGACAAGATCGTCGCCAAGGCCCAGGCCCGGGGAGAGGATATTTCATCCGAAGCCGCGCAGGATGCGACCCGGGATTCCATTCGCGCGCTCATGCTCATTCGCGCTTATCGCGTACGGGGACATCTCGATGCAGATCTTGATCCCCTGAAACTGACGAAGCGGGAAGCCCATCCGGAACTGCAGGCTGAAACCTATGGTTTCAAACCCGAAGATCTCGACCGACCCATCTATATCGACCATGTCTTGGGGCTGGAATATGCATCGCTGCGCCAGATCATGGAAGTTCTCAAGAAAACTTATTGCTCGCGTATCGGTGTCGAGTTCATGCACATTTCCGACCCGGATCAGAAAGCCTGGATCCAGGAGCGTATAGAAGGTGTCGACAAGGAAGTCAGCTTTACACCGGAGGGCAAGAAAGCAATCCTGGCCAAGCTGATTGAAAGTGAAGCCTTCGAAAAGTTCCTGGACGTCAAATACACGGGTACGAAACGGTTCGGTCTTGACGGCGGTGAGGCCATGGTGCCGGCGCTGGAACAGATTATCAAGCGCGGCGGTCATCTCGGGATCAAGGAAATCGTACTTGGAATGCCCCACCGGGGCCGGCTCAACGTCCTGGTGAATGTCATGGGCAAGCCGTATCGTGCCTTGTTCAACGAATTCAAGGGCGGGTCTGCAAATCCGGACGATGTCGAAGGCTCCGGCGATGTCAAATACCATCTCGGCGCATCTTCGGACCGCTCCTTTGACGACAACGATGTGCATCTGTCCCTGACCGCATATCCTTCTCATCTCGAAATCGTCGATCCCGTGGTCCTCGGAAAGGTGCGTGCCAAGCAGGACCAGTCCGGTGACAAGGAACGGAACAGCGTCTTGCCGCTGCTGCTGCACGGGGATGCCGCTTTTGCCGGCCAGGGTGTGGTTGCCGAATGCTTTGGTCTTTCCGGTCTCGTGGGCCACAGAACCGGCGGCTCCATCCATTTTATCGTCAACAACCAGATCGGTTTCACGACGGCGCCGCATCATTCGCGATCTTCGCCTTATCCGTCGGACGTTGCACGGATGATCATGGCGCCGATATTCCACGTCAATGGCGACGATCCGGAAGCGGTGGTCTATGTGGCGAAAATCGCCACGGAATTCAAACAGCTGTTCCAGATCCCGGTGGTCATCGACATGTTCTGCTATCGCCGGTTCGGGCACAATGAGGGGGACGAACCCGCATTTACGCAGCCGCTGATGTACAAAAAGATCAAAGAACATCCGTCGGTCTGTGAAATTTATTCCAAGCAGCTCGTGGCCGAGGGCCTGCTCACCGAAGCCGACGTGTCGGAACTGCAGGCCGTACATCGCGCAATGCTGGACGAGGAATTCGAGGCTGCGGACAGTTACAAGCCGAACAAAGCCGACTGGCTCGATGGCGCATGGTCATCAATCGGGTTTGCAGAAGAAGGCGCACGCCGCGGGTCAACAGGTGTGGATATTGAAAAGCTGCAGTCGATCGGTCACAAGATCACGGAATATCCATCGACCTTGAACGTCCACCGGACCATCCAGCGGCTGATCAAGAACCGCCGGGAAATGATTGATTCCGGTGTCGGAATAGACTGGTCCATGGCCGAAGCCCTGGCTTTCGGTACTCTTCTCGATGAGGGTGTTCCTGTGCGTCTTTCCGGGCAGGATTGCGAGCGCGGAACGTTTTCACAGCGCCATTCGGTGATCGTTGATCAGCAAACGGAAGAAAAGTTCATTTCCCTCGACCATGTTTCCGAGGGGCAGAAAAAGTTCGAAGTCATCAATTCCATGCTCTCCGAAGAGGCCGTACTCGCATTTGAATATGGCTACAGTCTCGCGGAGCCCAACGCCCTGGTCTGCTGGGAAGCCCAGTTCGGCGACTTTGCCAACGGTGCCCAGGTTGTTTTCGATCAGTTCATCTCGTCCGGTGAGCGCAAATGGCTCCGCATGTCAGGCCTGGTCGTGCTCTTGCCCCATGGCTATGAGGGCCAGGGCCCGGAGCATTCGTCAGCGCGTCTGGAACGTTTTCTGCAGTTGTGCGCAGAGGATAACTGGCAGGTCGCGAACTGTACGACACCGGCGAACTATTTCCATATTTTACGGCGGCAATGTCATCGTAAGTTCCGAAAACCCCTCGTCCTTATGACACCCAAATCCCTGCTGCGGCACAAGCGGGTGAAGTCAACAATCGAGGAACTCGGACCGGATTCCACATTCCACCGCGTTCTCTGGGATGATGCTCAGATCCTGCCGGATCAGAAAATCAAACTGGTGCCTGATGAAGAAATTCGCCGGGTCGTATTGTGCACGGGCAAAGTTTATTACGACCTCTACGAGGAACGGGAACAACGGGGCCTGAATGATATCTACCTTATGCGGGTCGAGCAGCTTTACCCGTTCCCGGCCCGCGCCCTTGTGGAAGAACTCGGTCGTTTCACGCAGGCGGAAATGGTCTGGTGCCAGGAAGAGCCAAAAAATATGGGTGCTTGGTCTTTCATCGAGCCGAATGTCGAATGGGTCCTGGATCATATCGGCGCCAAGCACAAAAGGGCGATCTATACCGGGCGTCCGGCTTCGGCCGCGACAGCGACAGGGCTGATGAGCAAACATCTGAAAGAACTCGAAACGTTTCTCAATGACGCCCTTTCAGATTAGTTTCGGGACCAAGGCAATGAGAGGCAAGGTTCAGATGAATATCATTCAGGGATCCGTATTTCGGGCAATCGTATTTCAGGTCTTTGACGGGTTACAAACTATGAGGCGAGATAGCCATGTCTAATGAACTCAGAGTTCCCGAATTGGGAGAATCGGTCACCGAGGCGACAGTGGGACAATGGTTCAAGAATGCCGGGGACGCGATCTCTGCGGATGAACCCATTGTCGAACTGGAAACCGACAAGGTGACGCTGGAAGTACCCGCACCCAGTGACGGTGTCCTTAAGGACGTACTTGTAAAAGAAGGCGATACGGTCGAAGTCGGCGCATTGCTCGGGACATTTGAAGCCGGTGCCGCAAAAGAGGGAAGCAAACCTGTGGAAGCAAAAACTGAAAAACCGGCGAGTTCGGGCGCCAGCGTTGAGATCAATGTTCCGGTGCTTGGTGAAAGCGTTGTTGAGGCAACCGTCGGCCAGTGGTTCAAGAAGGAAGGCGACCCTATTGCCGTCGATGAGACGCTGGTCGAACTTGAGACGGACAAGGTTACCCTTGAGGTGTCCGCCACCGCATCCGGCGTCCTCGCCAGCATCTCGGCACAGGAGGGCGATACGGTTGAAGTCGGCGCGCTGCTGGGGGCGATCAGTGCCCAGGAGGGAGCTTCCGCACCGGCGAAGAAGGAAGAAACCGTTGGCGCCGTCAACGGCGAAGCGTCAGGCGACAGCGGCGACAAGGGCGGCATGCCACCAGCGCCTTCGGCCCGCAAGCTCATGGCCGAAAAGGGGGTCGATCCCGCCAGTGTTGAGGGATCGGGCAAACGCGGTCAGATATTGAAGGGCGATGTCCTCGATGCCCTGCAGAAAGGCGGCACCAGCCCTGCGCAGAAGGTGCCGACGGTCGCCCGATCCGCATCTCTGCCTGATGACGCCGCCCGCGAAGAGCGGGTCCGCATGAGCAAGCTGCGGCAGACAATCGCCCATCGCCTGAAAGATGCCCAGAACACGGCGGCGATGCTGACGACGTTCAACGAGATCGACATGACGACGGTGATGGCCGTGCGTAAGAAATACAAGGATCTCTTTGAAGCCAAGCATGGCGTCAAACTCGGATTTATGGGCTTTTTCATCAAGGCCTGTATCCAGGCGCTGAAAGAAATACCGGCGGTGAATGCGGAAATAGACGGCACCGATATTATTTACAAGAACTACTATCATATCGGTGTCGCTGTCGGCACCGATCGCGGTCTCGTGGTGCCCGTTGTTCGCGACGCGGATTATCTCAGCCTTGCGGGAATTGAAAAGACAATCAACAATTTCGCCACCGCCGCCAAGGAAGGAAAACTGCAGATTTCGGATATGCAGGGCGGAACGTTTACGCTCTCAAATGGCGGCGTCTACGGGTCGCTCATGTCGACACCTATTCTCAATGCACCGCAGTCGGGCATTCTCGGCATGCACAAAATTCAGGAACGTCCCATTGTCGTCGACGGCCAGGTGGTCGTGCGTCCGATGATGTATCTGGCCCTTTCCTACGATCACCGTATCGTTGACGGCAAGGAAGCCGTGACCTTCCTTGTGCGTGTAAAAGAATCTCTGGAAGATCCTCAGCGCCTTGTCCTTGACCTCTAAGCCGTCGGCGGATGCATTGTTGAACATGAAAGCGGGTAGATAAATCATGGCAGAAGAATACGATCTCGTTGTCATTGGAACCGGGCCCGGTGGTTATGTCTGTGCGATTCGCGCGGCCCAGCTCGGGCAAAAGGTGGCGGTTGTCGAAAAACGGCCCACCCATGGCGGCACGTGCCTGAATGTCGGCTGTATTCCGTCCAAGGCCCTGCTTCATGCTTCCGAAATGTATGAGGAAGCGGGTCATGGTATGGAAGATATGGGCATCAAGGTCTCGCCGGAACTCGATCTCAAAGCCATGATGGCCTACAAGAACGACGGCGTTTCAGGAAACACCGACGGCGTCGCCTATCTGCTGAAAAAGAACAAGATCGATGCCTATCAGGGGCTGGGCAAGATCGTTGCCGCCGGCGAGGTTGAGATCACCGCCGATGACGGTAAAAAGCAAAAAATTCAATCCAAGGCGATCGTCATAGCGACGGGGTCGGAAGTCATGGAACTTCCGGGAATGACGATCGATGAAAAACGTATCGTCTCGTCAACCGGGGCGCTTGAACTTGGCAAGGTCCCGAAAAAGATGCTGGTCGTCGGCGGTGGCGTCATCGGCCTCGAGCTCGGTTCGGTCTGGCGCCGCCTCGGTACCGAGGTTCTCGTTGTGGAGTTCCTCGACCGGCTGATTCCCGGCATGGATGGAGAGATCGCCAAGAATTTCCAGCGGATCCTGAAAAAACAGGGAATGAAATTCAAGCTCGGACACAAGGTCACCGAAGCAAAAGCCAACAGCAAGAACGTCAAGGTTTCGATCGAACCAAGCAAGGGCGGGGACGCTGAAAGCCAGAGCTTCGACGTCGTGTTGGTATCGGTCGGCAGGCGTCCTCACACGGACGGTCTCGGGCTGGAGGAGCTGGGCGTGCGCAAGGACAATCACGGTCGCATTATCACGGATGCCGGATACCAGACAAATGTCGCCGGGATTTATGCCATAGGCGATGTGATCGCCGGTCCCATGCTGGCACACAAAGCCGAGGATGAAGGTATTGCCGTTGCCGAAATCCTTGCGGGTCAAAAGGGGCACGTCAATTATGACGTCATTCCCAACGTGATCTACACTTATCCGGAAGTGGCATCGGTCGGCAAAACCGAGGAAGAGCTGAAGGAAGCCGGTATCGAGTACAATGTCGGCAAGTTTCCGTTTACGGCAAACGGCCGCGCCAAGGTCAACCGCACAACCGACGGATTTGTCAAAGTGCTGGCGGACAAGAAGACGGATCGTATTCTTGGGGTCCACATCATCGGACCGGATGCGGGCAACATGATCGCCGAGGCGGCGGTCATAATGGAATTCGGTGGATCGGCGGAAGACCTCGCACGCACCTGCCATGCCCATCCGACGCTCACCGAAGCCGTCAAGGAAGCGGCCCTTGCGGTCGACAAGCGCGCCCTGCATATCTGAACGGGTGCACCGGCGAGCGAAGAAAGACGCTGAACGGCGCGGGTCATGCAATACCGAAAGGTCAGGGGCTATTTGTCTTTGATCGAATCAAACAGTGTTTGCTGATTAAAGGCCCGCGGGTGGGCGGCCTCATAGACATTCAGGAGACGTTTGCGGTCAACTTCCGTATAGACCTGGGTGGTCGACAGGCTCGCATGGCCGAGCAGTTCCTGGATCTGCCTGAGATCGGCGCCGTTGCCGAGAAGATGGGTGGCAAAGGAATGGCGCAGGGCATGGGGCGTGGCGGTGTCCGGCAGCCCCAGGGCCTGACGCAGATTTTCCATCAGCAGCTGAACGATGCGCGGGCTCAACCTCTTGCCTCTCTTCCCCAAAAACAGGGCCCGGTCCGGAGTCTCGGGATAGGGACACTGGTCGAGATAGACGGCAACGGCCTGCTGGGTCACGGGCAGAACCGGAACCAGGCGTTCTTTGCCGCCCTTGCCCTCGATGATCAGGGATTCCCGTCCCCTGGTCGGGGCATCCTCGACGTTCAGGCCGATGGCTTCGGAAATTCGCAGGCCGGATCCGTAGAGCAGGGTGATGACCGCCGTATCCCGGTGTCCGATCCACGGTTCAATGTCGCGCTCATATCCGTCTTTGGCCCCGGCGACGACATCAATCGCTTTTTCAACGGTCAGGGGTTTGGGGATCGAGTGGGGGATCTTGGGTAACTGGATGCGTTCGATGACGGCATTGTCGCACAAGTTCTCGCGCTTCAGGAATCGGAAATACATTCGGATGGCCGAGAGCGCGCGCGCCAGAGACCGGGATGTGAGATTGTCTTCCTTGCGTGCCGCCAGGAAAGCGCGAAATTCCCGGGTTCCCAGTTTCGCCAGCTGATCCAGGTCGGCGGGCCGGCCCGTATGATCCACGAGGAACTCGAAGAATTGCCGCAGATCCCGCATATAGGCTTCGCAGGTATTTCCCGCGAGATCGCGTTCAATTCGCAGATAATCGTTCCAGGCGTTGAGGGAAGCTTCCGTATCCGCCGCAACGGGGAAGATGTCGGCAATGGGCTTTTTCGCGTCCGCCATAGGATCATTTATCCGGGGACGGGCTTGCTACAAAATGGTCTGGCCCGTTTTTTCCCAGTCTTTCAGGAAACTAGCTAAACCCGCATCCGTTAACGGATGCTTAACAAGGCCTTTCAGCACCGCCGGCGGTACTGTCGCGACATCGGCGCCGGCCATGGCTGAGAATTTCACGTGGTTGGCCGAGCGGATCGAGGCGGCGAGAATTTCCGTCTCGATGGTGTCCGCGAAATTGTCGTAGATGGCGCGGATTTCCTGGATAAGCTCCATACCGTCCAGTCCAATATCGTCGAGACGGCCAATGAACGGGGAGATGAAAGCCGCCCCGGCCTTGGCTGCCAGCAGTGCCTGGTTGGCATTGAAACACAGGGTGACATTGACCATGGTCCCATCGTTCGAAAGGGCGCGGCAGGCTTTCAAACCGTCCCAGGTCAGGGGGACTTTGACCGTAACATTTTCGGCAATTTGCGCCAGTTTCCGCCCCTCGGCGATCATTGTCTCCGCTTCGACGGAGGCTACTTCGGCGCTAACCGGGCCGGGAACGATTTCGCAGATTTCCTGAATGACGTCGATGAAATTGCGGCCGCTTTTGTGGATCAGCGACGGGTTGGTGGTAACGCCGTCAAGCAGGCCGGTTTCCGAGAGTTCGCGGATATCATCTATTTCGGCGGTATCGACAAAGAACTTCATGTGATTTTCCCCAAATTGCGTTCTGCGGCTTTATTTGCGCCCGTTTAAGGTTTTAAATGATTCCCTCGGGTCTGAATGTACACAATGAAAGCCAATCGGGAAATCGTTGCAGGACTTATTTCACAAAAACCGGCCAATTGTGGGTAAAACGCTTCCCGTGCTCCTGCCCCTGGGGCTGGATAAAGCCTACGATTATCTTGTGCCCGAGCATCTTGAGGTTGCGCTCGGCGACTTTGTCCGCGTTCCACTGGGCAATCATGAGCGCATGGGCGTTGTGTGGGAACATCCCGAAGACCGGGAAGGGCCTGATGTTGAACCGGAAAAGCTGAAATCGATTATCGACAGGTACGATGTACCGCCCCTGCCCCGGGATTCGATCAAGTTTGCGCAATGGGTGGCGGACTATAACCTCATGCCGCTGGGAACCGTCGTGCGCATGATGATGTCCGCCAGCCGTGCCTTCGAACCCGAAAAGCCCGTATTCGGTGTCCGCCTGGCGGGCGCACGGCCGCCACGCATGACGGCGGCGCGCCAGCGGGTGCTCGATCTCGTTGAGAACGGCCTGATCTGGTCGAAAGCCGATCTCTCACGGCAGGCCGGCGTCAGCACCGGCGTGATCGACGGTCTGGTCAAGGCGGGAACCCTGGTGAGCGTTGAGATGCCGAGGAAGAAACCTGTCATTCCGCGGGCCGATTATGCCCGGACAGAACTCACCGAAGTCCAGGAAGAAGCGGCCTATCGCCTGAAATCCGTCGTCGAGGCACAGAATTTCACCGTTACCCTGATCGATGGCGTCACCGGTTCGGGAAAAACGGAAGTCTATTTTGAAGCCGTGGCGGAAGCGCTCCGCCAAGACAAACAGACCCTGCTGCTGCTGCCTGAAATCGCGCTGACCAGTCAGTTCCTGTCACGATTCGAAAAGCGATTCGGCTGCCGACCCGTGGAGTGGCATTCGCAGCTC
This sequence comes from Hyphomicrobiales bacterium, assembly GCA_028279265.1. Taxonomy (GTDB): domain Bacteria; phylum Pseudomonadota; class Alphaproteobacteria; order Rhizobiales; family CAYWUX01; genus JANQOC01. The sequence goes on along the minus strand of JANQOC010000226.1, from coordinate 2,522 downwards.
TCTCAGCTCGAACGCGGGCGTATCTGGCGCGCTGTCGCCGCCGGTGAGGCGCGGGCGGTTATCGGCGCCCGCTCGGCCCTGTATCTGCCATTTTGCGAGCTTGGGCTTATCGTGGTCGACGAAGAACATGATACATCCTTTAAGCAGGAGGACCGGGGCACCTATCACGGCCGCGACATGGCCGTGGTGCGAGCGCTCCTTGCGGATGTGCCTATTGTGCTCGCCTCGGCGACACCGTCTCTGGAAAGCCTCGTCAACGCCCAGTCCGGCAAATACCGCTACATTCAGCTCTCGGAACGCTATTCCGACAGCGAATTGCCCGATCTCGCAACCATCGACCTCAAGAAACATCCGCCGGAAAAAGGAACCTGGCTAAGCCCGGTTCTCGTCGATGCAGTCAAGGAAACCCTTGCCAACAACAATCAGGCGCTGCTGTTTCTCAACCGCCGCGGCTATGCGCCCCTGACCTTGTGCCGCAACTGCGGCTACCGGTTCGATTGTCCTCAATGCGCCGCCTGGCTGGTGGAGCACCGGTTTCGCCATCTCCTGCAATGTCATCATTGCGGATTTGCGACACCGCCACCGAAACAATGTCCGCGCTGCCAGGCGCCGGATTCCCTTGTGGCCTGCGGCCCCGGAGTGGAGCGCGTTGTCGAAGAGGTTGAAGAGCGCTTCCCGGATGCCAACCTGGCGCTGTTGTCGAGCGACATGATTCCCAATATCACGGCTCTGAGGGAAATTCTGAGGTCCATTACCGAAGGCGAGGCGGATATCATCGTCGGAACTCAGATCGTCGCCAAGGGGCACAATTTCCCCAATCTGGCTCTGGTCGGGGTTGTTGACGGCGATCTCGGGCTTGGCCAGGCCGATCCAAGGGCGAGCGAACGCACCTATCAGCTTCTCAACCAGGTGACGGGTCGCGCCGGGCGCAGTTCCACCAAGGGACGGGGCCTGCTGCAGACGCATCTGCCGGACCATCCCGTGATGCAGGCCCTGATTTCCGGTGATCGGGAAGCTTTCATGAATCAGGAGATCCGCCTGCGCCAGCAGACCGGTATGCCGCCCTTCGGACGGCTGGCGTCGCTGATCATTTCCGCACGGGACAAGACCGCCGCGGTCAACTACGCCCGGATGATCGCGCAGAAAGCGCCGAAATCGGAAAAAATCATGGTTTTGGGCCCGGCGGAAGCGCCAATCGCGGTCATTCGCGGCCGTCATCGGTTCCGTATTCTGATAAAAGCGCCGCGTGAGACCGATATCCAGGCTTATCTGCGCCTGTGGCTCGAGGAAATCGAGGGTCCAAAGGGCGATTTAAGGCTCAGTATCGATATCGATCCCTACAATTTTCTCTGAAATCAGGTGGTCCTGACCCCGGTCCGTTCCAGATTCGCTCACGATGCTCCCGAACAGCGATTTTATCTTGTAAAAATTGTTGGTTAGTTGCCTTTTGTCGCAATTCTCTGTGTTGCGTCGAACCTAGGCTTATGTTAGAGCAACAGCGGTTTTTCCGTTGCTTTGACGGGCCGGATTTTCGGCGGGTCGGACTTGGAAAATCCGAGACGAAACAGAACGCGCCTTGGTCTGTGACAAATGTAGGCCCCATCCCAGCAGACAGAACCAATTTCAGCAGTCAGAGCAAGAAAAAGTGGCAAACAATCCAATCGCAACAGGAATGACCGGACGCTATGCAACGGCGTTGTTTGAGCTTGCTGTTGAAAGCAACGAACTCGATGCGGTCGAAAAGGATGTTCTCGCCTTTCGTGATCTTCTGGCCGAAAGCGAAGATCTCAACAGGCTCATCCGCAGCCCGGTCTTTTCCGCCAAAGAGCAGGCCGGGGCACTGTCCGCGATTCTGCAGAAAACCGGTTTCAACAAGCTGACAACCAATTTCCTGGAATTGATCGCCCGCAACCGCCGCCTGTTCGCCGTTGGCGGCATGATCGACGATTTTCTCGCGATTCTGGCGGATCACCGGGGCGAAGTGGCAGCCGAAGTCACATCGGCGATGGCGCTTACGGATGAGCAGATGAAATCGCTCAAGGAAACATTACGAATTTCGACAGGGCAGGATGTACGCGTCGACACCAGCGTTGATCCCTCCCTACTGGGTGGACTGATTGTCAAGGTGGGAAGCCGGATGATCGACAGTTCGCTCAGAACCAAATTAAACAATCTAAAAATTGCCATGAAAGAGGTTGGCTGATGGATATTCGGGCCGCGGAAATCTCCTCGATTTTGAAGGAGCAGATTAAGAACTTTGGACAGGAGGCCGAGGTCTCCGAAATCGGTCAGGTGCTATCCGTGGGGGATGGTATCGCCCGTGTTTACGGCCTGGACAATGTGCAGGCCGGTGAGCTGGTCGAATTTCCCGGTGGTATCCGCGGGATGGCGCTGAACCTCGAGGTCGACAATGTCGGTATCGTGATTTTCGGCGATGACCGAAGCATTCGCGAAGGCGACACGGTGAAACGTACCGGTGCTATCGTTGAGGTACCCGTCGGCAAGGCCCTTCTTGGCCGCGT
>JANQOC010000223.1 GCA_028279265.1 Hyphomicrobiales bacterium | reverse complement strand
CGCGGGCTTGTTCCGACACTGGTGATCGATGGGGACGTCCATATCGAAAGCAATGATATACTCACTTTCCTCGACAGCGAATATCCGGAAGTCAGACTCATTCCTCCGGGCATGGACTCCCAAATGCAAGAAATGCTTCACCACGAGGATGAACTCCACCTGGATTTACGGACGCTCACTTTCCGATTCACCCAGCCCCGGGGAAAAGAACCGCGCTCGAAAGAAACCCTTAGAAAATTTCGAGAAAGAGGTAGCGGAAAGGTTCTCGGTCAGGTGGATCCGGATAAGGCACGTGAAATTCAATTTTGGGAAAATGTGGCTGCAAATGGTGTTACCGATGACGCAGTCAGAAAATCGGTTCAGAAGTTTAAATCCGCACTCGATGATTTGAATGATCGACTGAAACAGAATTCATATCTGTTGGGTGATAAGTTGACGGTCCTCGATGTTGCCTGGGTTGTTTACGTAAATCGACTGGTACGTTGCGGTTATCCCCTGGAACGACTGCATCCAAAAGTGAATGAATGGTTCTGGCCAATTCGCAACATGACCGAATTCGATCGCGAATTGAAAGTCCCGCCAGAAATTCAAGCCGCTGTTGAGGCGAATCACAAGTTACAGGAAGAGATGGGGGCGTCTCTCGTTGATGTCGCAGGCCTGTAGAGTTTCCGATCAGATAAATGTATCACCAACAAAAACGAGAGCTGTTCTTCAATCCGCGGTGTTCGCTCGGCGGGTAATCTCTTCGATCTCTTGATCTTCCGGAAAGCGTCCCAGTTGTTTCTTGGAGAATACCAGTTCGCCGTCGAAGACAATATCAAACACGCCGCCGGAACCTTTGATGATTTCGACATCATAGTCTCCTAAACTGATGAACTTGTCTTTCACACGGAGAGCGCGGGGTTCATAGTTTCAAGCTGCACAATATGTGATTTCAACTTTCAATTTCTCGGACGATCCTGTGAGCTGTTTCGAAAATCAGTTCGTTCCATATATTCATTGGTTGTGATAATTGTCCAGATATGAATTAATTCCCGACACAGTTCGCTTACAAAATCTACTCGGCGTTAGCGCGAAATAATAATCAAAAAGGAAATGCCTATGTCTCGTCCCTACTATCACCCCAATCCCATAACCGGTGGCGGACCGGAGCAATATATTGGTGTTGACCATCAATTGACCGAACCCTGGCCCGCAGAATCGCGGAATGTCCGCCTTGTCGCTCATTCCGATCTGAATGGTTGGGGGGATGCCTTTCAGATACAGGTCGGTGGCGGGATTTGCTATGTCGCCGCTTCCGGTGTCAATGGACATGATGGCATGACGATCCTCGACGTGTCGGACCCTTCCAATCCAAAAATAATCAATCAGATCGTTGACAGTCCGGCCTGCAGGACCCACAAGGTCCTCAGAATTAATGACGAAGTCCTGCTGACAAATAGCGAAATTCGTCCCAACCTGAGAAATGAGTATCCCGACGCTATTGGCGGGCTGAGAATTTTTGACAATCGCGATCCGTTCAATCCGAAATTTGTTCGTTACATCGAAACGGACGGCTTCGGAATACACCGCCCCATATATGACCGGCATCGCAATCTTCTCTACAGCTCCGGTTTCAAAGACGGATATACGGGAAAAATTCTGCTGATCCACGACATGAAAGATCCCTGGAATCCTGAACTTGTCGGACACGGATGGATCCCTGGTCAAAAAGATGGAGAAGAACCATCCTGGGACCCAGAAATCATAGGCAACGAGGTTTGGTGCCACGAAGGAAATCCATTTGGCAATAATGTCGCTACAGGCTGGTGGGACGGCGGTATCGCGATGTTTGATCTGGAGGATCCTTCTAATCCCAAATTCAAATGGCGCCACAACCCCCATCAATCTCATGGCTGGCCCGGATGTTATCACAGCTTTCTTGTGCCTCGCGGTTCCGAATTTGGAATTGCCACCCAGGAAACAACGACTGTGAATTGCGATCATCCTCCGGCATTTGTGACGTTCTACGATTTACGCAATATTGATAATCCAATTCCCGTCAGTACGTTCATGCCTTATGAAATCGATCCCTATGAAATGCGACCGCTGGACCAGAAGTGGAGCCGAACCGGTACCCGTTATGGAGCCCATAATATCTGGCTGGATATGGAAAAAGATGATCTCGTCTATATTTGCTGGTTTAATGCTGGCCTGAGGATTATTGATTGGTCGAACCCGTTTAATCCAAAGGAAGTCGGATACTATATTCCGGCAGGAAACAAGGAACGGTGCTGTCCCCAGAGCAACGACGTTCAGGTCGATAAAGATACCGGGTTGATCTACATGGCAGACCGTTGGGGCCT
>JANQOC010000208.1 GCA_028279265.1 Hyphomicrobiales bacterium | reverse complement strand
AACCGTTCGGAGTAGGGGACGTCGCCTTCAAGCCAGCGGATCTCGTGTTTGAAATTCATCACTATTCATTCTATAGGGACTGACACCCGTTTTGCTGCGACAAAGTCCTATTGGATTTAGCGCTCCAAGTCCAATGTAACCCAGGCCGGATGCCCATGACCCGAGAGGTTTTCGATATTGTTATTGTCGGGGCGGGAATCGTCGGTCTGTGGATTGCTAAATTTGCTTGCGACAGGGGCTTGAAAGTCGGATTGGTCGAGAAGGGCCGTTGCGGATCCGGCGGTAGTGGCGGACTTCTGGGGGCCCTGCTCCCCCACACGCCCCTGGGTATGAATGCCAAGAAGAGGTTTCAGTTCGATGCGCTGGTCGAACTTCCGGAATTGATCGGCGCCGTCGAAGAGCAAACGGGGCACAATGTTCATTACCGGAGATGCGGCCGCATCATGCCTATTCGATTGCAGAGCTTCCTGGACACGACCCGGAAAAACAGCGAAGCCGCGCGTCGCGAATGGCAGGGCCCGGATCAGAGTTTCGAGATCGATGTTCTCGACAGTCAGAGCTTTGGCGACTGGATAGATCCCCGGGAAGCGCCCCTTGGCTTGTTCTGGGAAAACCTGTCCGCCAAAGTCAGTCCGAGAGATCTGATAGCGGCACTAAGGACCTATGTTGCACGCGACGCCCGTTTATTCGAAGGATTTACATTTCAGGATTTCGATTCCCAGACGGGCAATATTGGCTCGCGCGAGGGCAGGTTCGATATCAGTACGGATAAACTCATCGTCAGTGCCGGTTTTCAATCCTTTGAAATTCTCCAATCCCTGGGGCTTGATATTCGCGGAGACGGCATCAAGGGCCAGGCCGCACTGTACAAAATACCCAACCCGATTTCGAAGCTGCCGGAAGATTGCCCCATTATACTCGATGATGGGACTTATGTGGTTCCCCAGGCCAACTCACTCCTCGCCGTCGGCAGTACCAGCGAGCGGCAATGGACAAGCGAACACGCAACGGAGCCCGAAAAATTCGAAGCCACGATCAAACGTGCCCGGGAATTATGTCCACCTCTGAGGAACAGTGAGCTCGCGGAACTATGGTCGGGGATAAGGCCCCGAAGCCAGGCCAAGGATCCTGTGGTCGGTTCCCTGTGCCCGAATAACAGGATTTATGTCGCAACGGGGGGATATAAAATCAGTTTCGGCATTGCCCATCGTTTGGCGCGGGCGCTCATTGACGAGATTGCGGCCGGAACTTCCGAGATCGAATTACCAGAAACCTATCACCCTCAGCCCTAGCCAGGGAATTAAGCGGATTTTTTATCACCAGTCGCGGACATGACCAGGCCGGCGCGGAGATCCTGAATGCGCGTTCGTTTCTGAGAATCTCTGAGCGTGCTCTCCAGCAAGTCCAGTGTCCGGTCATCACCGCGCTGCATAATGACGGCACGAATATCCGGGCTGATGCCCTTCCTTTGGGCCAGAATTCTCAGCGTGTCCTGTGAACCCATTTCGGCAAACTCAATGATATCCGTTTCCGTCAGAACCGGGCTGAGCTGCAAGATATGGCGGGCCACCTGGATATCATCCTTGGCCAGCATGAGTACGATTCGCCGTGGTGCCTTTAGGCTATGGGCAATGGAGAAGGCGAGCTCCTCACGCGCACTCAACGGTAGCTCTTGCGCCAGAATAGAGAATATATCGCCGATTTCTTCCAGTTCTGACCAATCCAGAACATGGGAATCCTTCAAAAACAACTCTGTTACACGTCGCAGGAGCAACTGCCTCATTTCCAGGGAGGGTTGCGCTGCAAGTGAAAGCAATGCCTTCCAGTCGTCTGGTTGTACAGCCATTATCAGGATCATCCAGAGGATTATTTCGCACGATTTGGCAGCGACCTTAAATCAGCGATATTAAAAGTCTCTTTAACAATTCTAGAAATTGAAACTTATTTTCCGCAGATCTACACGAATAAGGCACAAGAGACTAATCGGTACAAAATAAAACAAAAAAAACCCGCTTTTAGGGCTAAGCGGGTTGTGAGGGAAGGTCGGGAGGATAAATGCGCTTTATTATTGTGATTTGGCAGGTGCAGCCCCCATGTTTAGTTGTTCTGAAACCTTAACGGCAATGACGGTGGCGAACGAGGCGGCCATTTCTCCGGTGGGTGTGCCAGAAACAGTGGCGATGACCTCTTACATGATGAGCTTTGCCTGCAGCATGTACCGCCCCGTGAATGATGATTCGAGCCAGACCGTGTCCATGTCCATGTCCATGTCCATGGTGATGTCGGCCATGGGCTTCAGCACCGGTACTGAGACTGATGAGAGCGACAGCGGAAAAAGCAGTGATCAGGAGTTTCATGAGTTCAATCCTTATTTTCACTTCGGTTACAATAATCCGCAAACTAGACCAGGAACCCTTACAGCTGGCTGACTTCGAATATCAGTATTTTGTCAGTTTAAATATGCGATAATCATTAAAAGAAAAATCCGTTTCCGGAATGATCATCCCATGTCTTTCATAAGCCCAACCCAGTCACGGCGCACATTTATGGCGTTGGTTGCGGGTGGTGTTTGTTTATGTGCGTTTGGCGAAAAAGCCATGGCACAAAATGCGCGGCAAAATGCAAGGCAAAATGCACGGCGTTACCGGCAGATGGGAAGGCGGGCCCGGGAGCGATTACTCGAACGCCGTGACGGCAGCCATCTGCGCGCGCGCCGGGCGTTGCGCAATCGCGAGATCAGGCCGTTAAGGGAAATCATTGCAAGTGTGAGACGGCGCGGCAATGTCGAAATTCTCGACGTTGATTTGCACCAGGTGGATGATCGCTGGATTTATGCGTTGCGGGTGGTCAATCCTCGGGGGCGGTTGATTGATGTTTTTCTAAACGGAAAAACTCTGGAAATCATCAGGTGGCAGGACAGCACCGCCAAATCCGGTGTTCCTCTGCCCGGTGATCTCATGCCTTTGACCGGAGAGGCAGACCGGCCCTCTGAGGAAACACAGGATAATTTGCCACTCCCGCGACGGAATTTGCAGCGATAATCGTAAGGACTCCAAGGGTACGATCATGCGCATACTCATTGTCGAAGATGAAGCCAAAGTTGCCGAAGACGTTTCCGCAGCCCTGCAAAGCGCCGGTTATGTTCCGGATATTGCGACCGACGGCGAGGAGGGGTGGTTCTTGGGCGACACGGAGGACTATTCGGCCGTCATTCTCGACCTTGGATTGCCGATTATCGATGGTTTGACAATTCTCAAAAAATGGCGGTCCGCCGGCAGAACCGTTCCGGTACTTATTCTGACCGCGCGGGGAAACTGGACGGAACGGGTAACGGGCATCGATGCCGGTGCCGACGATTATCTGGCCAAGCCGTTCCAGGTCGAGGAATTATTGGCCCGGTTGCGGGCCATATTGCGGCGTTCCGCCGGACATGCGGTCAGTGAGATCGTTGTCGGAGAAACGACCCTCGATACGCGCCAGATGCGGATTATTGTCGACGGCCGGCCCCTTAACCTCACACCACTGGAGTATCGTGCCGCCGCTTATCTGATGCTCCACAATGGCCGCGTTGTTCCCCAGCATGAATTATCGGATCATGTCTATGGTGTCGATGAGCTTCGCGATCACAACACGCTGGAAGTTCTCATCGGGCGCATGCGAAAAAAACTTCCCAAAGACTTTATCAAGACCCGGCGCGGATTTGGTTATGTCATTTCCGAGAGTGACGGAGTTGCGACGTGAAGGATCAACCGTCCCTCCGGTTACGTCTGATTTTTGCGGCTGGTATTGCTATTTGCTTCGTGCTGACCGTCGTCTTTGTTTTTCTGGAATATTTGTTTGAAAGACATGTGACCCGCAAATCCGAAGCGGAGCTGGGTGTCTTTGTTCAGCAGATCATGTCGTCCCTGTCATTTGATCAAGAAGGTCAGTCCTACCTGAATGTGCCACTCGCCGATCCCCGGTTCGGGCGTCCCTATTCCGGCTATTACTGGCAGATCAACCGCGGCAATGCGGTTATTCTCACATCACGATCGCTCTGGGATCAATCCCTGCAGGTGCCGAGTGCGGCGCGGTCCTTTGCCGGTAGCAGGATATCGCAATTGTCCGGCCCGGATGACCAGCCCCTGATTTCCATGGCACGGCAAGTCTTCGTCAAGGACAAGGATAACTCATCCCCCTACACGATCGTGGCGGCCATGAACCGTGAGGAGATCGCAAAATTCCTCGAATCCTTCGACAATGATTTAAAAGTCGCCATGTTTGTCCTGGGAGCAGTACTGCTGTTTGCGGCCTGGCAGCAGATCTCGATCGGGCTCCGGCCTCTGGAGCGTGTTCGCCGTGACATCAACACGCTCCGGACAAATGCGAAACAGAGCCTGGACGGAAATTATCCCGAGGAAATCCGGTTGCTTGTTGAAGAAATCAATGGCCTCCTCGACGGAAAGGACGAGGCCCTGTCCGTGGCGCGGGCGCGGGCGGCGGATCTTGCCCATGGTCTGAAAACCCCCATTGCCATCCTGGCGGCCGAAAGCCGCAACCTGCACAAAAAAGGCGAAACAGTTGTGGCGCAGGAAATTGATCAGCAGATCAATACAATGAACCGGCATGTTGAACGCCAGCTGACGGTTGCCCGAACCCGCGGGCGCGGTGGCGACTTTGCCAAGAAAATTAATCTTCACAATTCCATGTCTCGCCTTATCGGTACCATGAAACAACTGCCCAACGGCGACCGGATCAACTGGAAGCTTGATATTCCAGAGAATATCTATGTGGATTTTGACCAGCATGATTTTGAAAATGTTTTCGGCAATATTCTGGATAATGCCCGCAAGTGGTCCGATCAGGCGGTTGAGATAAATGCAAAATCGAGCCCTCACGTAACCGAAATTGTGGTCAGGGATGATGGCCCCGGTGTGCCCCCGGAAAAGATCGATACCATTTTGCAGCGCGGCAGCCGCCTCGACGAAACCATACAGGGAAGCGGGTTCGGACTGGCGATTACCGGTGATATTCTTGACGTCTACGGCTACCGGCTGAATATATCCTCAAAAAACAATCAGGGACTTGAACTCAAGATTATGCTTGAGCAAATGGAACTGGCACCGAGTGCAACTTAGACGTTAGCGGTATCAGAATTTCGGCCTGTCCGGGTCCATGACCCCGCCTCTGGAGATAATTTGCTTGAGCTGTGTGCGCTCAATTGAGCCTTCTGCCCGTATGCGAGAGTCGTGGATCAGTTTCGGAATATCGATGATCGTACCCAATACCAAAAGCAAGAAGAGGAATAAAAACGCAAACCGGCTGCGATGATCCGTCCTCAATCCGTTTCCTTGTCGATTGAGATAGCGCAGCAACTCATACACGAGCCATGCCATTGAAGTGGCGAACAGGAACACCACAAAGGTCGTGTTGGAAAGTAAGTCGGTGATCATGGATCAATACCTCCATGACAGGAACTTCCGCGATTGGAATGCCTCTCTCCAGCTTCCAAGAATGATCCAAGAACAAGGGCCAGGGAAAGCCCGGATCAGATCACTTTTTAGCGATCAAACGCGCGGTCAAAAAATATGGCCACGATCTTCAGGAGATCGTGACCATAAGAATTTGGTGGCGTCACAGCAGAGGGGGCGCGCCACCATGCAGGGGCGCGATCAGGCTGTTGGGGGGCAGAGTCGACCTGATCACCAGCAACACGTAACCTCAAGGAACGGCAAAAAAAAGCCAAGAAACGGGCAATAGTTTGGTAAGTGACGAATTTCAATGGGCGCGGCTGGTCATAGGTGATCGCCCAAATGATTTTCCGGAGCTTAAGGTCCTATAGAGGTGGCACACAGTTTTTGGTGTCCCGGGCCGCAAGATTGGAACGTAAATGCCGGACATAAAAATGTGCTAGAACAGCAATCTCTACGGTAGGATTGAGATGAGGTCTTAAAATGAAAAAACCGGGATTCAAGTGGCTTACTCCCGTACTTTGCGTCAATGATGTCCCCAGAAGTCTCAAACATTATTCGGAAGTTCTGGGATTTGATATCGAATGGGAATGGTCCGAGCCAGAGGCTTTTGAAAAACCGGAGCATCCGACATTTGCCTGTGTCTGCCGCGGGGAGTGCGCAATCTTTCTCTGCGAAAAAGGTCAGGGAACGCCCGGGGCCTGGCTTTGCCTCAACGTGTCTTCCGGTGAAGAGCTGGATACCCTCCACAAGGAATATCAGAAATCCGCAGCAAAGATTGTCCAGGAACCGCAGGACTATTCCTGGGGGATGCGCGAGATGATCGTTGAAGACCTCGATGGCAATACATTTCGTATGGGGTGTGCCATTGAAGAGAAATAGGTCGAAATTCTTCCAAGCCTAGAAATAGGCGCGACACCGATCATAACGCTCTGAATTTTTCCGATAATCTTCAATCAGCGTGTTGAGTGTCTCATACCGATGAGCCTGTGATTCCTGAGGAAACACAATCTTATCCTTTGGCGGCAATCCCTCGTTAAGCTGGCGGTCGGCAATAAACATAGCCCGCAAAACCCGTCTATGTGGAGAATTGCTGTAATGTTCATGGGTCGGTGGCGCAATACCATTTACGAGCCCTGCCGCATCGACGCCGGCATAGTCCTTATAAGCGCGGACAATATCGTTTGCAGGTATGGCGCTGTGATATCCCAAAATCTTTTTCAAGAGCGGCCGTTCGGCGCGTTCCGCCAGCAGGCCCAGGAGCAGCCCCGCATTCTTGGTGTCGTTCATGGCGGATTTTATTTCGCGCAGGATGTAGGTGTTGGAGATGAACTCATCAAGAGTGACCTCCTGTCCAAGCCAAATGATTTTTTGCACATGGGTCTTGCCTTCAAGCTGCGCGGGATCCATTTGCCCGGAGATGCCGGGTTCCAATTCCAGGGGCACATAATAAGTCGCAGTTATGTGAAAATCCGCGTCCCTGTATCGGCCAGCCTGAAACCATCCATGTATGTAACGAAAGACAGTCGTGAGGACGGCGCCAACAAATCCGCCAACAATTCCGACCAGCACCTGATCAGAGTACCGTGTCAAAAGATCTATCACCGGGTTCAACGGCGCCTCCATGGAAATTGAGAAATTAAAAGGGCAGGCAGTTGGCGCTACCCTTTAATGTGTAAACTTGGGTATTTTGTGAACACCGGAATGGATCGAAAAGATTATCGCAGCCGATTTGCGTTCTTTTTTCTGTTCATGCTTTTGGGATTGGGTACGCTCAACGATATTCCGAAACTGATGCATGATACATCGCCAAAACTCTTACCTTTCCCTGAAGCTGTTTGGGCCTGATTGTGGATAAGTCGCGATTACAGTGGATAAAAAAAATTACGCTTGCGCAATACCAGAAATTGTATGAACCTAATGTCAGATCGCTTGGCGATTGGGAACTTCGGTTAACGGTTGCCAGGTTGATCACAGGGAGGCGAGATGGCGTTTCGGCGCAATCTCGTCTTTCCTTTTTGGGCAATTGAATTTCCTGAGCCCGGTAAATTTTATCTTCCCCTCACGTTTTTTTTCGATTCGGACGACAGATGACTGCGACGTGGTTTGCGCTCGTCGGCTTGCAGTCCGCACCCCTGTCGATGTGATCAGGTCCGTCGTGAGTTCTCAGCCCTTTGAATTAAGTCAATTTGTGATCATCGTCACAAGCCGGGCCGCCGACCGCGGCTATATTCAGTATAGGAACTCGAACTTGAGGAGGGATCTCATGCTTAAAGTCCTTATATTGAAACTCACTTTTCTCATCGTTGTCATATTTGGCATACAGGCCATGGCCCATGCCGCCGGTACCAAAACCACGACTGGCATCGTCAACGTTCCGGTGTCCAAATCAACCGGCAGCGTGAATCTGAATTCGAAGCTGCGAAGGAATTTGCATTTCGGCGGGCATGGAAAAAATTACAAACGCAAATGGCCCAAAAAATAGTGCCGGATGATCCACTCACGAAATAGCTTCGCGATGCCGGCGGCCCGGGGTTATACTGCGCACCATGTATAACGGATCACGAACCCAAAATCGCTGGCGCGATCTTGTCACGCTCCTGTTGCTGATGGTCTTAATCGGCCTTATGTTTGTCATTCATTGGTTGCTGGCACCGCCAACTTCGTTCCTGCTTATGTTTCCAGTGATTATCGGCGGTATTTGGTCATGCCAGCCTCTGGCTGAAGCAATTGTCCGGCATCTAAGCCAAACAGGTTGATCCGTCGATACGGTATTTATCTTCGGGTTCGGGGGTGAACTGTGCGACAATAAATGCGGATCACATCGAATAAGAGGCCGTCATGAATCTAGTGCAACTCCTGCTCTCCATATTCAGAAGCTGGGCCAAGAAGGAAGTGC